>DATJTM010000045.1:0-3480 GCA_035503395.1 Luteitalea sp. | reverse complement strand
AACGCAGGTTCGGCGACCGCGTGTTCGAGGCCGTACTTGCCGCCGGTGAGCCGGGAGTCCGGCGCCTCGGTCCATCCCGGTTCGCGGCACTGCATCGCTGGCCGGCGATAGAATCCGCTCCGTGACCACCGACAGCACCGCGTCGGCTGACGACGCGTCAACCGACTTGCACGAACTGGGCGTCCTGTTCGTGCACGGCATCGGTGAGCAGCAGCAGGGCTCGACCCTCATCGCGTTCGGAGAGCCGCTGTATCGGTGGCTCGATCGATGGTTCGACGGCATCGCCAGCAGCTGGGCGCGCGCCGGCCTGACGCAAGCGCAGGAATCGGAGTGGTTCCACCGGCACGCCGCCGGCTGGCAGCGCGCCGACGACCCGAGCGCGCTCGCCGATGCCTTCGAGACGCGGTTGCGCCTCGCGGGGCACTTCAGTCCCGATCCCCCCGCCGGTACGACTCCCGCGCGACCGCTCGAGGACGTGCAGAACGACGCGGCCGGTGGACTGCTCGCGGCCCGGGTCTCGCTGCACGACGCGCAGACGCGCCGGGCGTCGACCGGAAGCCCCTCACACGCGGTGATGAAGCTCCATGCACTCGCAACGGATGGCACCGCACCTCGCGCGAGCTGGCTGCTGGCCGAGTCCTGGTGGGCGCAGACCTTCTTCGAGCCGAGCCGGTCCGAGCTGGCCACCTGGCTGATCATGGTCGTGCCGTGGTCACTCGGGTCGCACGTCGGGGTGCGGGTGAGGCGCGCGCGTCACCACGCCCGGATCGCCGCCACCCGTCTCGCACGACTGACGGCGTGGTCGCGCGTCGCGGGCCAGCTGGCGCTTCTGACCATGAGCCTGCCGGTCGCCGTGCTGATCGAACTGCTCGTCGGCGTGGTCGTGTTGGTGGGCTTGATCCCGCTGCCGGCCATGCGGAAGGTCCTGGTCGCCGCCGAACAGCTGCTCGCGCGCACGCTCGGCGACAGCTTCGTGCTCGTCTCGAGCCCCTTACAGCAGGCAGCCATCATCGCGCAGGTGCAGCACGACGTCGCATGGTTGTCCGCCCGGTGCCACACCGTCGCCGTGATCGCCCATTCGCAGGGTGCCGCAGTCGCGCACCGCGCCTTGCGGCGGCAGCGGCCAGCCAACGTGCGGCTGTTACTGACGTTCGGATCGGGTCTGCGCAAGCTGGAAGAGATGGAGCACATGGCGCGGGTCGACGATGGCCTGTTCGGGCGCGTCTACCTGACGGTGGCTGCTGTGGCGACGACCGGCTACGCAGTGTGGGCCCTGGCGGCGGGGCTCCCGGGCGTGCTGTGGAGCGGCGCGACGGGCGCGGGGCTCTTCGTGTTCCTCGTGCTGTCCTACCTGAGTCGCGCCCATGCCCTCGACGCGCCCTGGTTCACGCGACTGCTGCGCGAGCCTCGGTTCGTGTGGGCCGATTACCACGCCACCGACGACCCTGTCTCGAACGGGTCCCTGGACGACTACGACGTGCTCACTGGAGGCGAGCCCGACAGGCCGGACGCAGGGCCCTCAGCGGAGGCGCCCTTCTCGCAGTCGGTGTGCAACGAGCGGTCCGTGCTGCGCGATCACACGACCTACTGGGAGAACGTGGAGGAGTTCGTCGGCCCGGTCGCCATGTGGCTGACATGGCTGACGCCTCCGCCCTGGCATGTTGCGGTGGCCCGGACGCGTACCCAGCGTGCCCCGGACGTGATGCGGCGACACTGGCGCGTCGGGGCGCTGGTGCTGCATCGATGGATCACGATAGTCGCCGTCGCCGTCATCGTGGTTGCACGGTGGCCGGCATGGTTGCAGATTGCGCGCTGGGCGTCATCGGGAGTGACGGCGCCCCTCGGCAAAGTGCTGCCGTCGCAGGGGGCAGCGGTGGTGCCGCTCGCCCCGGAACCTCCGGCGTTCGAGGTGTGGGCCGTAACCGCCGGCGCGCTGGCGGCGATCGTCCTGGTCAGCCGCGCGGGCCGCATGATCTGGCACCGCTGGACGGAGATCGATCAGCGCACCTACTTCTCGCTGGCAACGCCGAGGACCGCCTCGGCGCAAGCGAGACTCGATCTGTTCTCAGCCCAATGGTGGTTCTTCTCGGCCTCGGCACTGCAGGCGTTGATCGTGACGCTGGTCGCACCGGCGCTCATTGGCGGCGTCCGACCTGATGTCTGGACGTCGGCATCGACGGTGTCGGTGTGCGGCTTGGTGGCCGCCGTCGCGTTTGCCCGGTTGAGTGGCCGCGCCGTGAACGGAGCGCAGGCCTCGACGCGGGCGGAGGGGGCGTCTTCCGGGTAGTGGCGCCTCGGTCGAACCATGCGATCCGCGCTGACCCGCGTGCAAGGACGAATGGCCTCCGTGATCACAATCTCGGTTCTCGCAAGAGGCTGACGGGCTGCACACGTGCGGCCTGCCGTGCAGGCCTGATCGTGGCGAGCCCGGCGGCAACAGCCACGGCGGCGATGCTGGTCATCCACGCGCGCGGGTCCGTGATGCTCGACTCGTGCTCGATGCGCTGCAGCAGTCGGCCGAGTGGCCATGCCAGAGCCAGACTCACGAGCACCGACGCCAGCAGCATCTGCAGCGTCGTGCGTCGAACGAGCCACGCGATGCTCGCCGGCGTCGCCCCCAGCGCCAGCCGCACCCCGAACTCGCGCTGACGGCTTGCCGTCGCCCGCGCCAGAATCACGAGCAGTCCGGCGGCGGCACCAAGCGTGCCGACGATCGCGAAGCCTGCGGCCACGCCGACGGCAGCGCGCGGGCGGTCGAGGCCCGCCTCGTATTGCTCACGCACGTGCGTGCCGGCAGACACGCGGACGCCCGGCGCCTGCGCGATGACGCGACGACGAAGCGTCTGTACATCAGGGCACGTGGCTCTGCACCGGACGGTGAGGTGTCGCAGCACGGTGCCTGATGTGGCCGCTGGTGACGTCAGCACTTCGTACATCTCGGGTTCGTCGTGGCGCGGGTCGAGCAGCGGCGTCAGCACGTCGGCGGCAACACCCGTGACCGTGAAGGCGCGGCCGTCCTCGAACTGGAACGTCCGGCCGACGACGTCCTCACGCGCCCACAACTGCCGGGCCAGCGAGCGACCGACGACGACCGCGTCGGCACCATCGGCCGGTGTATTCGCACGCCCTCGCAACAGACGAATTCCGAACGTCGCGTAGAAGTCCGGCGTGACCTCGTAGCTGTTGATGACGAGCGACACCGGCGCTCGACCGGACTCGTCGGTCGAGACGTCGGAGAAGTAGAGTGAGCCAGCCGACGGCAACGCGCCGAACGACACGACCGCCCGCTCGACATCGGGCTCCGCCGATATCGTCTGCGCCAGCGCGGATGCCACCACGTCTGCACCGCCTGCCTGTTCGGTCGGGATCGTGAGTTCGAACGTCACGAGCCGATCGACGTCGATGCCACGAGGCACGGCCAGCAGGTTGGCGAGCGAGTTCCACTGCACGGCCGCTCCCACGCACAGCAACAGCGCCAGT
>DATJTM010000044.1:0-4312 GCA_035503395.1 Luteitalea sp. | reverse complement strand
GGCCCTGTCGACGGACCGGACCTGGCCGACGTGCAGGGCCAGGCGCTGGCGCGTCGGGCCCTCGAGATCGCCGCCGCAGGTCAACACAACCTGCTGTTCTCGGGACCGCCGGGCGCCGGCAAGTCGATGCTGGCGCGACGGCTGCCGGGACTCCTGCCGCCATGGACGTTCGAGCAGGCGCTCGAAGCGACCGCCGTGCATTCAGCTGCCGGCCTCGTGCCTCCTGGCGGCGGCCTGCTCGCCGCACGACCGTTCCGCGCCCCGCACCACACCGTGTCGACGGCCGCACTGATCGGCGGCGGACCGCAGCCTCGGCCTGGCGAGGTCAGCCTCGCCCACCACGGGGTGCTGCTGCTCGACGAACTCCCGGAGTTCGAGCGACGCACCCTCGACGTCCTGCGCCAGCCGCTCGAGGAAGGCGTCGTCCATCTGGCGCGGGCGACGCGCAGCGTGACCTTTCCGGCCGGATTCATGCTCGTCGCCGCGATGAACCCCTGTCCCTGCGGCTATCTCGGACATCCGCGACGGGCCTGTCGCTGCCGTCCGGGGGAACCCGAGCGCTACACGGCGCGGGTGTCCGGCCCCCTGCTGGACCGCATCGATCTGGTCGTCCAGGTGCCACCGGTCGAGCCCTCGGCGCTCACGGGGCCGACGACCGGCAGCGACGCCAGCGCGGTGGTGCGCGACCGGGTGCTCGCGGCCCGCGGGCGGCAGGCCAGCCGTCAAGCCGGCCCGAACAGCGCGCTCGCCGGGCCCGAGCTCAATCGCCTGCGGCGGCGCCCCGAAACGGCGCCGCTGCTGGCCAATGCGATGAGTCGGCTCGACCTCAGTGCGAGGGCGGCTGACCGGCTCCTGCGGGTGGCGCGGACCATTGCCGACCTCGACGGCACGGACGAGATTGGGCGACACCATCTGGCCGAAGCCCTGCAGTTTCGACCGTGCTAGACTGCGCATCTGCTTCGGCGCCTCGCGCCGGGCCTCCCACAATCCGCCAGGGACGCGACGCCGCACACCGGCGCCTGTCGTTGGTCGTGGCGTCTCCCACGAGGCGTCCGGGTATTGCCGTTCGGGACCGCGGCCCGTTCGCGTCTCCGAACGAGGAGTGTGCATGCGTTCGACGCGCTACAGCATCGTGATCGCGAATCGACGGACCGGCGTCGTCCGGCGCCTGACGGTGTCGTTGCGATCGGTGCTCGGCGCGGTGCTGCTCCTGGTCGTCGTGCCGCTGCTCCTGCTGGCCGGCTCCCGGTTCAAGGCGAGCTCCGAACAGGCCCACCTCGCGGCCACGGTCGCGGCGTTGCAGCAAGAGAACGAGGCGATGCGTGCCTCCACCGGCGCGCTGACCAGCCAGATCGGTTCGCTGCAAGGGGTCGTCGACAGCCTGTCGAAGCTGACGCCCTCGTCGACCGAAGCGACGGCGATGGCGCGCCTGCCCAGGGCGCTGCGCCAGGACGCGCTCGGCGGTCTCTCGCCCG
Organism: Luteitalea sp.; assembly: GCA_035503395.1. Taxonomy (GTDB): domain Bacteria; phylum Acidobacteriota; class Vicinamibacteria; order Vicinamibacterales; family Vicinamibacteraceae; genus Luteitalea. The sequence goes on along the minus strand of DATJTM010000044.1, from coordinate 2,837 downwards.
AGGCCGCGCGGCTCGCGATGGCCGGTCCCACGGCCGGTCCGGATGCGATGGGCGTGGTCCGCCAGATGCTCGACGCGCTGGAGTCGCGCCTCGAAACCACACGGCCCCGCCTCGAACGGCAGGCGGCGCTCGCGCGCGCCACGCCCGCGATCTGGCCAGCCCTCGGCGCCCTGACCTCGAACTTTGGCGCGCGGCGCGATCCCTTCACGCTCGCCGACAGCCTCCATCCAGGGCTCGACGTCGATGTCGACCAGGGCGCGCCCGTCCACGTGACCGCTGACGGCGTGGTGGCCGAGGCCCACTACCACCCCGAATACGGCAACGTCGTGACCGTCCGCCACGGCTTCGGCATCGAGACGCGCTATGCCCACCTGTCGCGCTTCATCGTGCGGGCCGGCACGTCGGTCACGCGAGGCCAGGTCGTCGGACACGCCGGGTCCACCGGGCGTTCGACCGGGACCCACCTGCATTACGAGGTGTGGATCGACGGCCGCGCCGTCAACCCGCTGCAGTACCTCGTGTCGCGTCAGCCGTCCTGACGCGGCTGGACCGACCTGCGCCATCCGCACGCAGGGTTGCCCTCCCTCGGACCCTTCCCTACAATCGAAGGATCGCGGTGCCCGCTTCCGGGCCCGCCATCTGGTAGTCACCTTTGGTTCTCGACACACTCCTCTCCAAGGTCATCGGCACGCAGAACGAACGCGAGCTGAAGCGGATCCAGCCGCTCGTCGCTCGCATCAACGAGCTCGGGCCGTCCATGCAGCAGCTGTCGGACGCACAGCTGCGTGGCAAGACCGCGGAGTTCCGTGAGCGCTTCGCCAAGGGCGAGACCCTCGACGACCTGCTGCCCGAAGCCTTCGCGGTCGTCCGCGAAGCCGGCCGTCGCGTGGTGCACATGCGCCACTACGACGTCCAGCTGATTGGCGGCATCGTCCTGCACCGCGGCCGCATCGCCGAGATGAAGACCGGCGAAGGCAAGACGCTCGTCGCCACCCTGCCCGCCTACCTGAACGCGCTGGCCGGCAAGGGTGTCCACGTCGTCACGGTCAACGATTACCTCGCCCGCCGCGACTCCGAGTGGATGGGCCGCATCTACCGGTTCCTCGACATGTCGGTCGGCGTCATCCAGCACGACCTGCGTGACGATGAGCGGCAGCGGCACTACGGCGCCGACATCACCTACGGCACCAACAACGAGTTCGGGTTCGATTACCTGCGCGACAACATGAAGTTCGAGCTCGCGCAGATGGTGCAGCGCGGCCACTTCTTCGCGATCGTCGACGAAGTCGACAGCATCCTGATCGACGAGGCGCGCACGCCGCTGATCATCTCGGGCCCGGCCGAGGAGTCGACCGACCTGTACTACGAGGTCGATCGCGTCATCCCGCAGCTGAAGCCGGGTGCCGTGATTCAGGGCCAGGTCAAGCAGGAAGAGCGCGAGGCGCTCGAACTGACCGGCGACTTCATCGTCGACGAGAAGCACAAGACCGCGACGCTCACCGAGAGCGGCATGGCCCGGGCCGAGCAGTTGCTCGCGCACCGCCTGCAGCCCGGCGGCCTCTACGACCCGGCCAACATGCCGCTGCTCCACCACGTGCAGCAGGGCCTGCGGGCGCACACGCTGTTCCGGCGCGACGTCGAGTACCTGGTCAACGAAGAAGGCCAGGTGGTGATCATCGACGAGCACACCGGCCGCGTGATGCCGGGCCGCCGCTGGAGCGATGGCCTGCACCAGGCCGTCGAAGCGAAGGAAGGCGTCAAGATCGAGCGTGAGAACCAGACGCTCGCCACGATCACCTTCCAGAACTTCTTCCGCAAGTACGACAAGCTCTCCGGCATGACCGGCACGGCCGACACCGAGGCCGAAGAGTTCGCCAAGATCTACAAGCTCGATGTCATCCAGGTGCCGACCAACCGGGCGCTGATCCGCATCGAGGAACCCGACACCGTCTTCCGCACCCAGCGTGAGAAGTACGACGCGATCGTCGACGACATCGCGACGCGCCAGGCGGAAGGTCGCCCGGTGCTGGTCGGCACTGTCTCGGTCGAGAAGTCCGAGTTGCTGTCGGCGATGCTGAAGCGCAAGGGCGTCAAGCACGTCGTGCTCAACGCCAAGTACCACGCGCAGGAAGCCGAAATCGTCGCGCAGGCCGGTCGCGAGGGCAAGGTCACGGTCGCCACCAACATGGCCGGCCGCGGTACCGACATCCTGCTGGGTGGCAACGCTGAGCACATGGCGCGGCAGCAGTGCCTCGCCGAGGACGTCGCCGAGAAGGTCGCGCGTGGCCAGGAGAAGTACGTCGACGACGAGGAGTTCGTCTACTTCCGTCACCTCGACAACTTCTACCGGGTGCCGACGCCAACCTGGGAGCACATCTACCGCAGCTTCAACGAGGAGACGCGCGCCGAACACGATCGCGTCGTCGCGCTGGGCGGCCTCCACATTGTCGGCACCGAGCGCCACGAGTCGCGGCGCATCGACAACCAGCTGCGTGGTCGCGCCGGCCGTCAGGGCGACCCCGGTTCGTCGCGCTTCTACCTGTCGCTCGAAGACGATCTGATGCGCATCTTCGGATCGGCCAACATCTCCGGGCTGATGCAGCGCCTCGGGATGGAAGAAGGCGTGCCGATCGAGAGCCGCATGGTGACGCGTGCGATCCAGCGTGCGCAGAAGCAGGTCGAAGCGCAGAACTTCGGCATCCGCAAGCACCTGCTCGAATACGACGACGTGATGAACAAGCAGCGCGAGAGCGTCTACGCGCTGCGTCGTCAGCTGCTCGAGGGCAGCATCCGGCTCGAGGACGGCGAGGTCGACTCGAAGGAATACCTGATGGTGC
>DATJTM010000043.1:0-4387 GCA_035503395.1 Luteitalea sp. | reverse complement strand
ATTCACCGGCGGGAGACAGGCTCGTCAGATACAGCGACGGCCCGTATTCCGCTTCGATGTGCGCCCGGTAGGCACTGGGCACCTTGAGGCGCCCCTTGTCGTCAATCCTGGCTGAAATGCGGCCGCGGAGCACCACAACTCCCCACTTTGGTCCACTTTGGTCCACGGCGAGGATAGGAGTCCGCTGCGCGGGTGTCAACGGAAAGTTCTGAGCCGCAAAGACTTCGCTGAAGTTTCGCTATCGACCGCGTGTTAGGATGCTCGGCGGTTTGGCTCCGACCGTCCTTGTGTGCGAGGCGCAGGTGCCCTTCGTGCGGGGAGGTGCCGAGGCGCTGGTTCGTGAGTTGGTGCGCCAGCTCGAAGCGCACGGCTGCCTCGTCGAGCGCGTCAGCGTTCCCTTCAAGTGGTACCCGAAAAAGGAGTTGATGGCCCACGCGGCGGCGTGGCGCCTGCTTGATCTGTCGGAGAGTTGCGGCCGGCCGATCGACCTCGTCATCCCCACCAAGTTCCCGGCGTATTGCGTCAGGCACCCGCGGAAGGTGACCTGGCTCATGCACCAGTATCGTGCCGCGTATGACCTCTGCGGTACGGAATACGCCGACTTCGACCACCGCGAAGAGGACATCGCGGTCCGCGAGACGCTGCGCGATCTCGACCGCGAGATGCTCGGCGAATGCTCGGCCGTGTACACCATCTCGCGCACGACGTCCGACCGGTTGACCCGGTTCAACGGCGTCGCGTCGACGCCCCTGTACCACCCGTCACCGCTCGCGCCGAAGCTGCGCGCCGGTGACTACGGCGACTACTTCCTGTCGGTCGGGCGACTGGAGACGGTCAAACGCGTCGACCTCGCCATCCGGGCCATGGCCCACGTGTCGCCGCCGATGAGGTTGCTGGTCGTTGGTGAGGGCACCTACCGTCACGGCCTAGAGCGCACGATTGCGGAACTCGGCCTCGAGGATCGGGTGACCCTGCTCGGCGCCGTCGACGAACCGACCCTGGTCGAACTCTACGCGGGCGCCCGCGGCGTCGTCTTCGCGCCGTTCGACGAGGACTACGGCTACGTCACGCTCGAGGCCTTCGAGGCGCGCAAGCCGGTCGTGACCGCCGCCGACAGTGGCGGCGTGCTCGAGTTCGTGCAGCACGACGTCAACGGGCTCGTCTGCCCACCCGACGCGGTGGCGGTGGGCGCGTGCCTGGCTGATTTGGCGGCCAACGCCCGTCGGGCCGCGGCACTGGGAGAGGCGGGGTACGATAGCACCCGCGCGATTTCGTGGGACGGAGTCGTCGCCGCGCTCACCGCCGGCCTGGCGACTCGCGAAGTACCGACGGTCCCCTGAGATTCGTGGCCGCGCCGCACACAGTTTCGATCCTCATCCCCGCTTTCAACGAGGGCCCAGTGGTCGCGGACGTGATCCGCGCGCTGCAGGCAGCGGCGACGTGGCACGAGATCCTGCTCGTGGACGATGGGTCGAGCGACGACACGGCAGCACACGCGGCGGCGGCCGGCGCCACCGTCCTGCGTCATCCGTACAACAAGGGCAACGGTGCGGCCGTGAAGACCGGCATCCGCGCCGCGACCGGCGAGTTCATCCTCGTCCTCGACGGCGACGGCCAGCACAAACCCGAAGACGCGCGCCGTATCGTCGACGCGCTCGGCGACTACGATCTCGTCGTTGGCGCGAGGGCGTCCTACACGCAGGCGACCGGCGTGCGCCGCGCCGGCAACGGCGCCCTCAATACGCTCGCGAGCTTCATGACCGGCCGCGAGATTCCGGATCTCACGTCGGGCTTCCGCGGCGCGCGTCGCATCACGTTGCGCGAGTTCCTGCACCTGATTCCCAATGGCTTCTCGACGCCGGCGACGACGACGCTGGCGTTCATCAAGGCCGGGTACAGCGTGACGTTCCTGCCGATCGAGGCGCGTCAGCGCACCGGGCACTCCAAGATCAAGCTGGCCCGCGACGGCACGAAGTTCCTGCTGATCATCCTGAAGATCGTCACGATCTACAGTCCGATGAAGATCTTCCTTCCGGTCAGCGCGGGGGCCTTGCTGCTGGGGCTGCTCTACGGCGCCTGGACCGTCGTGGCGTCGGGACGGATCGCCAATGGCTCGGTGTTGCTGCTGATGTTCGCCGTGATCGTGTTTCTCGTGGGTCTCGTCTCCGAGCAGATCTCGGCCCTGCGATTCGAGGGCCGCTCATGACCACGCCGCGCGTGCTGGTCGTGACCCCGACCTACAACGAGCGCGAGAACCTGCCGGTGCTCGTGCGCGAGGTGCTGGCACAGGGGCCCAACTACTCGATTCTCGTCGTCGACGACGCGTCGCCGGATGGGACGGGTGAGGTCGCCGACGCGTTGGTCGCCGAGTTCCCGGGCCGCGTTCACGTGTTGCACCGCACCGGCAAGCGCGGCCTCGGCCGCTCGTACGTCGACGCGCTGTCGCAGGCGGTGACGATGGACGTCGATGTGGTCTGCCAGATGGACGCCGACTTCTCGCACGATCCGAAGTACCTGCCGGACCTGGTGGGCGGCCTCGAGGCACACAAGCACGACCTGGTGATCGGATCGCGCTACCTGAACGGCGTCAGCGTGGTGAACTGGCCGCTGCGCCGGCTCATGTTGAGTACGTTCGCCAACAACTACGTGCGGACGGTCACCGGCCTGCCGGCCCGCGACTGCACCAGCGGCTATCGCTGCTGGCGGCGCGAGGCGCTGGCCCGCCTGCCGTTGCGCTCGTTCGTCTCCGACGGTTACGCATTCCTGGTCGAGATGTTGTTCGAAGCGATGGGTCAGGGCTGCCGGATCGGCGAAGTGCCCATCATCTATGTCGAGCGTCGCGAGGGACAGTCGAAGATGTCGCGCGGCGTGATTTTCGAGTCCGTCTTCGTTCCGTGGCGCCTCGTCGCGCGGCACCCGTCGTGGCGCGGGAAGCGCGGCTGAGGTGTGCTAAGGTTGCCTGTTCGGGTATGCCAGAGACCCCTCCCAGAACGCCCGCCGGCCTGAGCATCTTCTTCCCGGCCTACAACGACAGCGGCACGATCGCCAGCATGGTGGTCTCGGCACTGCTGGCGGCGCGGGCGCTCACGCCCGATCACGAGGTGATCGTCGTCAACGACGGCAGCCGCGACAACACGCCGCACATCCTCGACGAGCTGGCGCGCATGTACCCGCAGGTGCGCATCGTCCACCACCCGAAGAATCGCGGGTATGGCGGCGCGCTGCGCAGCGGCTTCGCGGCGGCGACCAAGGAGTTCGTGTTCTACACCGACGGCGACGCCCAGTACGACCCGTCGGAGGTGGCCCGGCTGTGGGAGCGGCTCGGACCGGACGTCGACCTGGTCAACGGCTACAAGATCTCGCGCTCCGATCCGTTCCATCGCATCGTCATCGGCCGCATGTATCACCACACGGTGAAGACGCTGTTCGGCCTCGGCGTGCGCGACGTCGACTGCGACTTCCGCCTGATGCGCCGTTCCATCTTCGACAAGGTGACGCTCACCAAGAACAGCGGCGTCATCTGCCTCGAGATGATGAAGAAGATCACCGACGCGGGGTTCCGCATCGCGGAGGTGCCGGTGCATCACTATCACCGCGCCTACGGCAAGTCGCAGTTCTTCAACTTCCGTCGCATCTTCCGCACGGGGCTCGACGTGCTGCGCCTGTGGCACGTGCTGGTGATTCGCAAGGAGCACTTGCAGCCAGGCGCCGCCGCGGCGCAGGTCAAGGGATGATCGACTACCGGGCCTTCTACCGCGGCCGGCCGGTGCTGATCACCGGCGGGCTCGGGTTCATCGGCAGCAACCTGGCGCACCAGCTCGTCGACCTCGGCGCCGACGTGCTGCTGGTCGACTCGCTGATTCCCGATTACGGCGGCTCGCTCGAGAACATCCGCGGCATCGAGGATCGGGTTCGCGTCAACGTCGCCGACATCCGGCAACAGACGACGATGAACTACCTCGTGCAGGGGCGCGAGGTGATCTTCAACCTGGCCGGGCAGGTCAGCCACATCGACTCGATGCGGGATCCGTACACGGATCTCGAGATCAACTGCCGCAGCCAGATGACCGTGCTCGAGGCCTGCCGGCGCAACAACCCGTCGGTGAAGGTGGTCTTTGCCGGCACCCGCCAGATCTACGGCAAGCCCGACTACCTGCCGGTCGACGAGGACCATCCGATCCGCCCGGTCGACGTCAACGGCATCAACAAGGCCGCCGGCGAGGCCTACCACCTGCTCTATCACCGGGTTTACGGCCTGCGGGCGACCGCCCTGCGGCTGACCAACACCTATGGACCGCGCATGCGCATCCGCGACGCGCGCCAGACCTTCCTCGGCGTCTGGATCAAGGCGGCGCTGCAGGACCAGCTTTTCGAAGTCTGGGGCGGG
>DATJTM010000042.1:0-4939 GCA_035503395.1 Luteitalea sp. | reverse complement strand
GAATCGTCGACGACCTCGCGTCGCGCATCGACGTCCTGGTCGATCTCGGGCTCGGCTATCTCGCGCTCGATCGCAGCACGCCGACGTTGTCTCCCGGAGAACTGCAGCGACTCCGCCTCGCGACGCAGGTGCATTCGCACCTGTTCGGCGTGGTCTACGTGCTCGACGAGCCGTCGGCGGGACTCCATCCGGCCGACACGGAAGCGTTGCTGCGCGCACTCGATCGGCTTCGTGCGAGTGGCAATTCGCTGTTCGTCATCGAGCACGATCTCGATGTGGTCCGGCATGCCGACTGGATCGTCGACGTGGGGCCGGGCGCTGGTGTGCACGGCGGAATGGTGCTCTACAGCGGGCCGCCCGAGGGACTGCAGAAGATCGAGGCGTCTTGCACACGGCGTTTCCTGGAGCGCGATGCAACCGTGCCCTCGAGGACACCGCGCGAGCCGGCCGGCTGGCTGCGTCTGGAGGGCATCGAGCGCAACAACCTGAAGGCGATTGCCGCCGCGTTCCCACTCGGCGTCATGACGGCGGTGACCGGCATCTCGGGGTCGGGCAAGTCCAGTCTCGTCAGTCAGGCGCTGGTGGACCTGGTGACCGCGCAGCTCGGGTCGAAAGCCACCGACGCCGAGGCCACCGACGCGCTCGATCTCGAGCGGCCCGACACCACACCGACCGGCGGCCGCATCGTCGGCGCTCTCACCGGTATCCGCCGTCTCGTCCAGGTCGATCAGAAGCCGATTGGGCGCACGCCGCGGTCCAATCTCGCCACCTATACCGGTCTGTTCGACCACGTGCGGAAGTTGTTCGCCGCGACGCGGATGGCGAAGGCGCGGCGCTACGACGCCGGCCAGTTCTCGTTCAACGTCGCGAAGGGACGCTGCGAGCAGTGCGCCGGCGAAGGCTTCGTGATGGTGGAGCTGCTGTTCCTGCCGAGCGTGTACGCACCGTGCCCGGTCTGCCACGGTGCGCGATACGACGCGAAGACGCTCGAGGTGCGTTATCGCGATCGCAACATCGCGGACGTGCTCGGGATGACCGTCGATGCGGCTCGGGAGTTCTTCGCCGAGGACGTGACGCTGCAGCGGTCGCTCGACGTGCTGCATCAGGTGGGCGTCGGCTATCTGCGCCTCGGGCAGCCGGCCACCGAGCTGTCGGGTGGCGAGGCCCAGCGCATCAAGCTGGCCACCGAACTGCAGCGCGGCGGCCGTGGCGAGACGTTGTACGTCCTCGATGAGCCGACGACCGGGCTGCACCCGGCCGACGTCGAAAAGCTCGTGACGCAGCTCGAAGGTCTGGTGGAGTCCGGCAACACCGTCATCGTCGTCGAGCACGAGATGCGGATCGTGGCGGCGAGCGACTGGGTGATCGACGTCGGGCCCGGTGCCGGGGTGGAGGGCGGACGCATCGTCGCGGCGGGCGTGCCGTCGGACGTGGCCCGGGTGCGCGAGAGTCGGACGGCGCCCTACCTGAAGCGCACGATAGCGCCGGCGTCGCGATGACGATCCCGCGTGTCGCCGGTCTGCGCGCTGCATGTACCATCGCAGCCCTGATGCGAGTCGTGTCCGTTCGGGTACTGCCAGTGGCCGGCCTGCTGCTGGCCGTGATGTCGGCGATGAGCGAGACGCCGGGCGCGCGGCAGGCGCCTGCGAAGCCCGCGCCGAAGGTGCCGGCGATGCACGAGGCTCGCGCGCCCTGGGGCCCGTGGCTCGAAGCCGACGCGCCATTCTTCTCGTCGGTCGTCGACGCCCGCAAGGCCGGCGCCGCGTTCCCAGCCGACAACCTCGCACCCCGGGCGCTCGTGCTGCGCGCCGGACCCGACCTGTGGACGGCCTTCGATCCGGACCTGCTGCGGACCGTGGCGGTCTGGCGCGGTGGTGGGGTGACGCCGACGGCGCTGGCGCCCGGGTCGTACCACGTTGCCGACCGCAAGACGCCGGCCGGGCAGACCGAACTCCCGTCGCCCGAGGGCGCGGTGTGGATCGCCAACGGCATCTACCCCGGCTGGCAGGTCGGCGATCGACCGTCGTTCGACGATCCGCGCGAGCCTGCTCCGTCGCCCGAAGAGGTCGGCAGGGGCGCATTGCCGGAAGCGCTCGGCCGTTTCCGGTCGATTCAGCCGGTCCCGGGCGGCGTCGTCCTCGAGTACGACGTGGCTGGTACGGCCGTGAAGGAGTACGTGACGGCAAACGCGTCGTCGTCGGGCGTCGTCCGTCACTTCGAGATCGGCCCGTCGACGCGCACGTCGTGGCTGGTGCTCGGCGCGGCCGCTGCCGACTCGCGCGTGTCGATTGGTGCGAGCCCGGGCCTCACGGCCGCACTCGAGGCCATCGATCGACCCGGTTCCACGAACCGCGTGCAGGTCGTTCGCATTGCGCCGCACGACGCGCCCGGTCGGCTCGTCGTTGGCCTGGGTAGCGGTGCGCCCGTTGCGGTGCAGCCCCGGACCATCCCCTCGACGCTTGCGCCAGCCCGCTGGCGTACCGAGGTCACGACTACCGTCAAAGCGTCACCATCGACTGACGCGTATGTCGTGGACGATGTGCCGCTGCCGCTGGATAATCGGTGGCGGCGCAACGTGCGCGCGAGTGACATCCAGTTCCTCGCCGACGGCACCGGCGTGGTCGTCACGCTCGACGGCGACGTCTGGCTGGCGCGCGGCCTGTCGGCACCAGCCGGTGTGGTGCGCTGGAAGCGCTTTGCGTCGGGGCTCCACGAGCCGCTGACGGCCGCCATCCGCGACGACCAGATCCACGTGTTCGACCGCAACGGTGTGTGGCGCCTGCACGACATCGACGGCGATGGCGAGGCCGACCGGCACGAACTGTTCTCGAACGCGTTCGCGCAGACCGCCGACAGCCGCGAGTTCCCCAGCACGATCCGTCTCGGCCCGAGTGGCGAGTTCGTGATCGCCAAGGGCGGCCAGGAAGCGACGACGATCGGCAAGCACAACGGCAGCGTGCTGCGACTATCGGCCGATGGCCGGCAGGCGACCGTGCTCGGCTACGGTCTTCGGCAGCCGGAGCTCGCCGTCCACCCGAAGACCGGCCTGGTCACCGCCAGCGACCAGCAAGGGCACTACATCCCCAGCACGCCGCTCCACATCGTCAAGGACCGGCAGTTCTACGGCTTCCTGAGCGACAAGCTGCCGCGCGAGATCTATCCGGCCGCGATCGCGGCGCCGCTCACCTGGATTCCGCACAACATCAACGCGTCGGCGATGTCGCAGGTATGGCTCACCGGCGCGAAGATGGGCCCGCTCGACGATGGGATGGTGCACATCGGGTACAACCGCCCGGAACTGTTCCGCGTGTTGCTCGACCTCGCGCGGCCGATGCCGCAGGCTGCGGTCGTCAGCCTGACGACGGCGTTCGATCACCCACCGCTCAACGGCGCCGTGAATCCGGCCGACGGGCAGCTGTACATCGCCGGTTTCCAGATCATCGGGTGGGGCACGACGGCGACGCGGATGGCCGGGTTGTCGCGGGTGCGCTACACGGGCGCGCCGGTGACGGTGCCGCGGCAGGTCACGCCGATGCGCGAGGGCGTCCTGCTCCGTTTCGACGTTGCTCTGGACCCGGAAGCAGCGGCTGACGCGTCGACGTACACCGGGGCGTCGTGGCAATACCGCCGGACGTTCCGATATGGCTCGCCGCAGTTCAAGGCCGACGGCACGCCGGGTGCCGATCCGCTCGTGCCGACGCAGGTGCTCGTCTCGACCGACCGGCGCGCGGTGTTCGTCGTCATGCCGGGGATGCGGCCGGTGATGCAGCTCGAGATCGGATGGGCGACGAAGGCGGCCGATGGGCGCGCGGTCGCCGGGAAGGCGTACACAACACCGTATGCGCTCGCGCCGTTCGACCCAGCTGCAGAGGGCTTCGGAGACGCGTCGATCGACCTGACGCGCCACGCACCTGCGCCAGCGCGCGCGGTGCCGGTGGCGACGGTGAGCGCCGACGAGGGACAACGTCTCTTCGCGCAGTACGGCTGTCTCGCGTGCCACGCCACCGAACGTAGCGGGCCAACGAAGTTGGGACCACCGCTGGTCGGTCTCTTCGGCACGACGCGCCGGCTGGCGGAAGGCAAGCCCCCCGTTGTCGCCGACGAGGCCTATCTCCGTCAGTCGATCCGTGAACCGGCGGCCGCGATCGTCGAAGGGTTCGACAAGGGCGGCACCGGCATGCCGAGTTTTGCCGGCGTGCTCAACGACGCCCAGATCGCGTCGGTCGTCGAGTACGTCAAGAGCCTGAAGTAGCGGCCACCACGGTTTCCACGAACTGCGTCTCCGGGACGGCGCCGAGGATGTCGGCGGCCTCGTTGATGACGGTCTTCGGCACTCCCGTCACGCGGAAGCGCCGGACGAGATCGGGATACTCCACCGCGGAGATCGCGGCGGTGGTGACGTGATCGCTCTCCATCGCCATCTGCCATCCCAGGCGGACCGCCCGGGGACAGTGCGGTCAAGTGGGGGTGGAGAAGATCTGCAGGGTGCGCGGGCCGTCCAGCGTCGCGATGAGCGACCGTGACGGCTCGGTGAGGCCCGAGTCGCCGCTCGATGCCAGCAGGATCGCCTCGAGCAGCGAGACCAGCTCATAGCCGTCCGGCGCGCCGTAGAAGCGCAGGCCGCGATCGCGGTCGCCGACGATGGCGACGCCGGGCGCGGCGATGATGCCGAAGCGTTCGACGTCGGCGGTGTCGAGCACCATGTTCTTCTCGTCGACGGTGACCAGCGGATTGGCGCGGGTCAGGTCGTCGAGGATGCGCCTCGTGGTCGCGCACGTCTCACAGCCGAAGCTCTGGGTGAAGAACACGAGCTGGACCGGCCCGGTCATCCCGGCCAGCCGCTCGGTCAGCGCGCGCATCTCTTCGTCGCTGAAGTAGCTCATACAGGAATAGTACCGGCAGTCGGCGGTCGGCAGTCGGCAGTGGCCGAGTCACGGGC
>DATJTM010000041.1:0-4073 GCA_035503395.1 Luteitalea sp. | reverse complement strand
TCACTCACCTACACGATGTTCAGACACGGCACCTTCACCGCGCTCGTCACCCTGCTCGTCGCCACCACCGCCGCGCCGGTGCGCACCCAGGGCAGCCGGCAACCGGACTGGTCGAGCCTCGAAGCCGAGACGATGACGCACTTCCAGGCGATCGTCCGCCTCGACACGAGCAACCCACCGGGCAACGAGGGCCTGGTCGTCGACTACCTCGAGGGTGTGCTGAAGAAGGCAGGCATCGAGACCAAGCGGTTGGCCAACGATCCCGCGCGTCCGAACCTGGTCGCCCGCCTGCGTGGCAACGGCAGCAAGCGGCCGCTGCTCATCATGGGCCACACCGACGTCGTGAAGGTGGATCCCGCCAAGTGGACGCATCCGCCGTTCTCGGCGACGCGCGACGGCGGCTATGTGTACGGCCGCGGTACCGTCGACGACAAGGACAACGTCGTCGCCGGCCTGATGGTGATGCTGCAGTTGAAGCGGCTGAACGTGCCACTCGACCGCGACGTGATTTTCCTCACCGAGGCCGGCGAGGAGGCCAGCACGCAGGTCGGCATCAAGTTCCTGGTCGACGAGCATTGGCCCGAAATCGATGCGGAGTTCTGCTAGGCCGAAGGCGGCGGCGTGACGCGCACGGGTGGACAGGTGAAGTTCGCCTCGGTGCAGGCGTCCGAGAAGATTCCGTACGGCGTGACGCTGACGGCGCGCGGACCGGCCGACCACGGCTCGGTGCCGCTCCGGACCAACGCGGTGCTCCACCTGTCGCAGGCGATCACGAAGATCGGCGCGTGGCAGTCGCCGATGCGGCTCAACGACACGACGCGCGCCTACTTCGAGCGCCTGGCGACGATCAGCACGCCGGCGGAGGCGGCCCGCTACCGCGCGCTGAACACACCAGCCACGGCGGACGCGGCTCAGGAGTACCTCGCCGTCAGTGAGCCGCGGCACCACTCGATGCTGCGGACGTCGGTCTCGCCGAACATGGTCAGCGGCGGCTATCAGGTCAACGTCATCCCGTCGGAAGCGACGGCCACGCTCGACGTCCGCGCGCTGCCGGACGAAGACATCGATCGGTTCGTCGCCGAGCTGCGCACGGTGGTGAACGATCCGGCCGTCGAGGTCGCGCGCAACAACCGCAACACGCGGCCGGGCGCACCGCCGTCGCGCATCGACTCACCGGCGTTCACGGCCATCGAGGCGGCCGTCAAGGCGCACTACGGTCCGGTGACGACGCTGCCGACGATGAGCACCGGCGCCACCGACATGGCGTACCTGCGGGCGAAGGGCATGCAGTGCTACGGCATCGGTCCGCTGACCGACAGCGAGGACGGGCCGAAAGGCTTCGGCGCGCACAGCGATCAGGAACGCATCCTCGAGTCGTCCCTGCACACCTTCGTGAAGTTCCACTGGGACATCGTGGTGAAGGTCGCAGGCAGCCTGTAGCCTGCGGCCTGTAGCCTGCGGCCTACAGCCTACCCGTAGGCCGTAGGCTCGTAGGCTCGTAGGCTGTGGATTCTCTACGTCTTGAGAATCCCGTCCCAGCCGGCGCGGTACTTCGGTCGACGGATGGTTCGGTCGGCAGTCGGCGCGACGCTCTGCTACTCGTAGCCGTCCGACTTGTCGGACGGTTCCGTCGCACCGGACGGGACTGTCGACAGCGCTTCGAGATCAGGGTCGGTCACCAGATCCTCCCGCGCTTCTATCCGCGGTGGCATGGGCGCGTAACGCAGCCACGTATCGATCACGCGGTCGCGTTCGGGCGAGTCCGTGAGGTCGAGGCGCTCCTGGTGGCCATTGGCGCGGACTAACGAGACGATGCCATGCTCGGCACTGATCGAGGCGATATCCGTCCACGACGCGCGGATGCGACGCCATGGCATCAGCCGGACGTCGAAGCCGTGATCGTCGACGATCAGCCGGCGCGCGGCCTGGATGCGCCCGTGAAACAGGCCGATGAGCAACAGCAGCACGGCGAGCAGCAGGTACGCGAACGGCAAGCCCCGCTTGCCCAGATGCGCGAGATGCCACGCCTCCACCAGCGTGACGGCCGCCGCAAAGACGTCGACCCAGCCGATCCGGTGACCGTGCGCCGCGTGCGCGCCCGTCGCATGGCGTTGCTCACGGACGAATGCGCCGAGCAGCAAGAGTCCCGCGACAATCGCGACGACGTCGACCCAGGAAGCGTGATGGCCGTCGAGCAGGGAGCCCGCACCGGTCCACGCCAGTAACAGCCCAATGCCGACGTGGCGGAGCGCCTGTACCTTCTGGACGCGCGCAATGCGGCGCAGGGTGAAGACGACGGTCTCGGCCGGCACGGCGGGATCCTAGCGCACAGCGCCGACTGGCGCAGTCGATGCGGGAATGCGGAAATGCGGAATGTCGAGAGCGACGGCCGGGATGGACCTGCCGGCCATCGCTCTCCCCTCCGTGGAACGCGTGATCTTCGACGGCCGACGGCCGACTACCGAAGGCCGGCCCTTACGTCTTGAGAATCCCGTCCCAGCCAGCGCGATACTTCGGTCGACGGATATACGGCGCGGCCTCTGGGGCGTTCTTCGCGGTCATCGTCTTCCAGTCCCACTCGATCTTCTTGCCGGTGCGATAGGCGACGTTGCCGAGGTGATTGGCTTCCGTCGTCCACGCGGCGTACTGGAAGTTCGAGCCCGGGACGGGCCCGTTGCCCTTGATGTGGTCGACCCACTCCACCCAGTGCCCGGGCGAGCGCGGCAGGGTTTCGGCCGGCGCCTTGAAGTCGACGAACCGATCCTCGGGCAGCAGCTTGCCGTTGCCGAGCAGCGTGCCCTTCTCGCCGACGAATGCGCATGAGCGCTTGCCCCACGCTTCGGTCCAGCCCTCGGGCCTGATGTCGCCCTGATACCAGACCAGCTTCAACGGCGGATTGCCGTCGGCTGCCGCGTACTCGTAGGTGGCCTTGAGCGTGGCCGGAGCGAGTTCAGGGTGCGGCTTCGGCACGTTCGGCGACATCGCCTCGACGGTGAGCGGCGCGAGGTACTTGCCGGCGCCCGCGTCCCGGCGCCAGATGTAGTCCAGCACCGTGTACGGCACATCGTTGTCGTGGCTGCCGAGGTCACTCATCGTGCCGTTGGCGAAGTCCCACCAGCGGTACCAGCGCGGCCCCGGGAAGTAGGTCGCGTGATACGGACGCTCCGGCGCCGGTCCCAACCACAGGTCCCAGTGCAGGTGCGCAGGCACCGCCATCGTCTCGGTGAAGCGATCGGTGATCGGCGCGCCGTTGTAGAAGCCGTGCACCTTGTCGAACTTCTCGGCGGACGCCGCGTCCTGCAGCCCCCAGGCACGGTCGGCGAACACGTGCACTTCCTTGACCTTGCCGACGACGCCGGTGTCGAGGATCTCGCGAATGACGCGACGCATCGGCGACGCGTGACCCTGATTACCCATCTGCGTCGAGAGCTTCGGGTACTTCGCCGCGGTTTCGCGGATGAAGCGCGTCTCCCAGATGTTGTAGGAGAGCGGCTTCTCGCAGTAGACGTGCTTGCCATGCGTGAGCGCGAGGTACGTCGCGAAGACGTGCGTGTGCTCCGCCGTCGACACGACCACCGAATCGAACGCGTTCGGGTTGTCGAACACCTTTCGCAGGTCGTTGAACTTTGCCGCCTTCGGGTAGCGCGTCCCGGCCGAGTCGAGCGATTCCTGGTTGATGTCGCAAAGCACCGCGACGTTCTCGTCGGGATGCTTCTCGAGCGGGCCGCTGCCATCGGTGCGCTGCGGTGGCTGGCCGGGCAGAATCGTCAGTTCGCGCAGGCTCGCACCGCCACGACCACCAGCCCCGATGAACGCGATGTTCAACTTGCTGTTGAGGTTCTGGCCGCGCAGAATCGCCGGCGCCTGCGAGAACAGCGCACCGGCGGCAATCGCGCCGCCGACGAACTCGCGGCGTGTCACGCCATCTTTCCTGAAGGTCTTTCTCACGACTGCACTCCTCGCCCTCCGACGCGCCGCCGGGGAGGGATTCCGGGCACGAACATGGCGGCGATGCCGGGGGTGACGGCCGCATTCTACTGCCATGGACGGCAGGCGACCGCCGGCGGTCTACC
>DATJTM010000040.1:0-8353 GCA_035503395.1 Luteitalea sp. | reverse complement strand
TGCCCGCGGATCTCCGCTTCGTCGCGCACGCCGCCGAGCGACAGCCGCACGAACTTGCGGTTGGTGGCCTTGGCGATCGACTTGGCGAGCGAGGTCTTGCCGACGCCTGGAGGCCCGGCAAACGTCAGGATGGTGCTCTTGGGCTTCTTGACCAGGGTCCGTACCGCGAGGAACTCGAGGATGCGGTCCTTGATCTTCTCGAGGCCGTGGTGGTCCTGGTTGAGGATCTCCTCGGCGCGCTTGAGGTCGCGGCTCTCCTTGGTCTTCTTGTGCCAGGGAACGGCGATCAGCCAGTCGAGGTAATTGCGCGAGACGGTGGCCTCGGCCGACATCGGCGGCATGGCCTCGAGGCGGCGCAGTTCCTGAATCGCCTTCTCCTCGACGTCCTTGGGCATCCGGGCGTCCTCAATCTTCTTCTTGAGGTCCTCGATCTCGTTGCCCTTGTCTTCCTTGCGGCCCAGTTCCTTCTGGATCGCCTTCATCTTCTCGTTGAGGTAGTACTCCTTCTGCGCCTTCTCCATCTGCTTCTTCACGCGCGACTGGATACGGCGGTCGACCTGGAGCTTGTCCACCTCGACTTCGAGCACCGACGCGATGCGGTTCAGGCGCTCGAGCGGCGACACGATCTCGAGGAGATTCTGCTTCTCCTCGATGCCGACCAGCATGTGCGCGGCAATCGTGTCGGCGAGCCGGGCCGGGTCGTCGACCCGCACGGCGGCAATCATGGCGTCGTAGTGCAGGTTGTTCGAGAGCTTCACGTACTGCTCGAACAGCGACACCACGCGGGTCATCGTCGCCTCGACCTCACCAGCCGTCTCACGCTGGCGCGCGATCACCTTGACGACGACGCGGAAGAAGCCCTTGTCTTCCTTCCACTCGACGGCGCGGCCGCGGTCGACCCCTTCGACCAGCACCTTGATGTTGCCGTCGGGCAGCTTCAGGCTCTGGACGATGTTGGCCACGCACCCCATCGTGTAGATGTCGGCCGGCTGCGGATCGTCGGTGGCGGCGTCGTGCTGGGCGGCGAGGAAGATCCGCTTGTCCTTGCCGAGCGCGTGCTCGAGGGCGCGAATCGACGACGGCCGCCCGATCACGAACGGCATCATCATGTGCGGGAACACGACGACATCGCGCAACGGGACGATCGGGAGGGTCTCGAAAACTTCCATGAATCAGTTGTCGGGAATGGGCGGTGAGTTGTCAAGGCGGCGGGGAGGACGTCCTCCCCGTTCGGGCGGGCGGCGCCGCACCGTGGCGGCGAGAGCCCGGGGCCACGTGCCGGCCCCTGATCTTGAGACGCTCGCAGGCCGGGCGTGGACGCCTAGCCGGCCTTCTCCATCACCGTAATCGGCTTTTCCTTCGATTCAACCACTTCGCGGGTGATCACGCACTCGCGAATCTTCTTCTGGCCCGGCACCGTGTACATCACGTCGAGCATCAGCTCCTCGATGATCATGCGCAGCCCGCGTGCCCCGATCTTCCGGGTGAGCGCCAGGTCGGCAATCGCCTCGAGGGCATCGTCGGTGAAGCGCAGCTTGACGTTCTCGTACTCGAGCAACTTGATGTACTGCTTGGTGATCGCGTTGCGCGGCGTCGTCAGGATCTGGACCAGCGCCGGGCGATCGAGTTCGTGCAGCGTCGCCACGACGGGCAGGCGGCCGACGAACTCCGGAATCAACCCGTAGCGAATCAGGTCCTGCGGCTCGATCTTCTCGAGCGTGGTGCCGACGTCCTTGCTCTGGAAGTGGGTGAGGTCGGCCTTGAAGCCGAGCGTCTTCTTGCCGACGCGGCGCTCGATGACCTTGTCGAGCCCGACGAAGGCGCCACCACAGATGAACAGGATGTTGGTCGTGTCGACCTGGAAGAACTCCTGGTGCGGGTGCTTGCGGCCGCCCTGGGGCGGCACGTTGGCGACCGTGCCCTCGAGAATCTTCAGCAGGGCCTGCTGGACGCCTTCGCCGCTCACGTCACGCGTGATCGACGGGTTCTCGTCCTTGCGGCAGATCTTGTCGACCTCGTCGATGTAGATGATCCCCTGCTGCGCCTTCTCGATGTCGCCACCGGCGGCCTGCAGCAGTTTCAGGATGATGTTCTCGACGTCCTCGCCGACGTAGCCGGCTTCGGTCAAGGTCGTCGCATCGACGATCGTGAAGGGCACCGACAGCAGCTTGGCGAGCGTCTGCGCGAGCAGCGTCTTGCCGGTGCCGGTCGGGCCGATCAGCAGGATGTTCGACTTCTGCAGCTCGACTTCGTTGCGGCCGCGCGACTGCTTGCTGATCTCGATCCGCTTGTAGTGGTTGTACACCGCCACCGCGAGCCGCTTCTTGGTCTGCTCCTGGCCGATGACGTATTCGTCCAGGAACTTCTTGATCTCCTGCGGGGTCGGCAGGGACGAGCGGGTGCCCTTGGCCTCGAAGCGGTTGTCGTCGGCGATGATGTCGTTGCAGACCTCGACACACTCGTCGCAGATGAACACCGTCGGCCCGGCAATCAGCTTCCGGACGTCGTTCTGATCCTTGTTGCAGAACGAGCACCGGAGCACTTCGTTCTCGCCGTTCTTCTTCACCATGGGATCGGACTCGTCTCGCGTCACCGGACCGTCGCGCACCGCGGGAGTGCGGGCGCCACGAGGCGGTTAGCTGCGCTTGCGGAGGACATCGTCGATGATACCGTACTCGCGCGCCTGCTCCGCCGACATGATGTAGTCGCGCTCGGTGTCGGCCTGGATCCGCTCGATCGGCTGGCCCGTGTGGTCGGCGAGGATCTCGTTGAGCCGGTGCCGCATCCGCAGGATTTCCTTGGCGTGGATGTCGATGTCGGTGGCCTGCCCGCCAACCCCGCCCTGCACCCACGGCTGGTGGATGAGGATGCGCGAATTGGGCAGCGCGACGCGCTTGCCCTTGGCACCGCCCGCCAGCAACACCGCCCCGAACGACGCACACTGGCCGAGGCAGTAGGTCTGCACGTCGGGCCGGATGTACTGCATCGTGTCGTAGATGGCGAGCCCGGCCGTGATCGAGCCGCCGGGGCTGTTGATGTAGAGCAGGATGTCCCGCTCCGGATCCTCGGCCTCCAGGAACAACAGCTGGGCAATCACCAGGCTCGCGACCGTGTCGTCGATCGGCGTGCCGATGAAGATGATGTTGTCCTTCAGCAGGCGCGAAAAGATGTCGTAGGCACGCTCCCCGCGGTTGGTCTGCTCGACCACCATCGGGACCAGCTGCATGCGCGAATCGATCATGGGATGCATCAGCCTCGTCACCGCCGGCGCGCACGCCGTCGGCAGGTTCCCGGACCCGGCGAGCCGGGCCGTCCACTCATCATCGCGAAGGGGCGCACACCAGAAGGGCGGGGGCGTGAATCACGCGCCCTCGATCGTAGCACGCGACATCGCGTGCGACACCGCCTTCTCGCGCAGCAAACCGGTCCGGATCTGGTCCAGCTGATCCTGCTGCGCCAGTTGCGCCTTCACTTCGCCCAGCGTTCGTCCAGCCCGCGTGGCGTATCCGGAGATATCGGCATCCAGCTCGTCCTCCGATACCTCGAGATTTTCCCGCCGCACGATCTCGTCCAGTACGAGCACGCTCTTGACCGTCGCGATGGCCGGCTCCTGCTGCTGGGTGCGGAACTCCTCCCAGTTGATCGCCGCCTGCCGCGGGTCCACGCCCTGGTCCATCAGCCGCCGCGCGAACTCCTCCACCCGGCGGTCGACCTCGCGCGAGACCATGCCCTCGGGTACCTCGCCGGTCATCCGCGCCGCGAGCTGCTCGAGCAACTGCTGGCGCATCTTCCGGGTCCGTTCCCTCTCGGCATCCTGCTCCAGATCCTCGCGAATCCGTCCCCGCAGATCGGCCAGGGTGGCGAACTCCCCGAGGTCCTTGGCGAACTCGTCGTCCAGGGCCGGCAGCACGCGGCGCCGCACGGCGCTCACATCAATCGCATACTCCACCCGGGCCCCGGCCATTTCCTCGACCTCGTAATCGGCCGGGAAGGTGACCTCGAAGGTCTTCTGGGTGTTGGGCGAGACGCCGACCAGGCCCTCGTCGAACCCCGGGGGATTGCCGGCCGCCCCAATCTCGGCCGACACGCCTTCGTGCTTCTCGGGTTCCTCGGCCGCGGCGAGTTCGGCGCCCTGCGGACCGCTCAGGCGGCGGCGTGACAGGTTCATCACGACCGTGTCGCCGGTCTCGGCCGGACGGTCGTCCACGGCCTCGAGCTTGGCCAGACGGTCGCGCAGGCGCGACAGCGTCTGGTCGACCTCCGTATCGCCCACCGGCATCTCGGGCCGGGTCACCGACAGCGTCGCGAGGTCGCCGGCGTCGACGTGCGGCGCCGTCTCGATGGCCGCCGTGAAGGTCAGCGGCTTGCCGTCCTCGATCTGGAGGTCGCGCACCTTGGGCGTGTCGACCGGCTGCACGCCCTTGTCGCGCAGCGCGTCGCCGACCACGCGCGGCACGAGGTCGTGGGCCACGTCATGAAGGATCTCGTCCTTGAACCGCTTCCGGACGACCTGGATCGGCGCCTTGCCGGGGCGGAACCCGGGCAGGCGCGCCGCCTTGGCGTAGCGCTGCGTGATGCGCGCCACTTCGGCCTCGACGACCTCCTGAGGCACCTCGACGGTAAGGGTCTTCTTGGTTTCGCTGACGTCGGTGAGTTCGACCTTCATGGGGCTTCAGGACTCGGAAATCGGAATGGGGAGCGGGCGCCGGGTACCGGCCGTTGGTCGGGACCGCCGTTGGAGCGGTAGGTCAACCGTTCAGCTGGTCTGGTGATGGTCGGCCGGGACGGTCGTCCCCGCCTCCGATGCACCTGAACAGGAATGCGAAAGGCGGGACTCGAACCCGCACAGCCTTCCGGCCACCGGATCCTAAGTCCGGCGCGTCTGCCAGTTCCGCCACTTTCGCGTGGCGCCCGCGGAACACGCCACGCTACCACTGCCGCGTCGGCCCGTCAAATTGCAGGCACATGTAGCCTCTACCACCCCTGTCGGCGGGGCAGACACCCGGCCGGCACCCCTGCCGGCACCCGGTTGCACCGCTCAACCCACTCAACGGCAACGGCTTAACCGCAGCGCTCGGGCTCGCGGCACGGCTGGCCTTCATCGTGAAACGTCCATCGCAGGAGTTGCGCAGGGCCGTCGACCTCCGGCGGCCCACGAAAAGGCAGGGCCGGCCGTCCTCTATCCAGTGCCTGCCCGACAGGCCCGCCACGTCTCGGCGTCGGCGGGCGAGGTGAGGCCATGACACGAGCGTTCTGGACCACGGTGGGAGCCATCGCGCTGACCACCTCCATCACTGCCCAGCAGCCGACTCCGGCGACTCAGCCGGTGCGCCCGCCCGACCGTCCGCCGGCCGGTGAACCGACGCCCCGTACCCTGCCGAATCCACAGGCCGACGACGAGGGTGTGCTCAGCGGCAAGGCATCGCCCGAAGGCGGGGCGCCGGATGCATCGTCACTCACGCTGCGCGGGTGCCTCGAACGGGCCGACGCGAAGGGCTACCGCATCCGCGACGTGAAGGACGACGATGCGACGGTGACCGAGGACGTACGGCTCGAGGGCGCGGTCGATCAGCTGAAGCCGCTCGTCGGTCGCGTCGTTGAAGTGCGCGGCACCTATCAGCAGGGCACGCCGGCGAGTACCGATCCGTTCTTCAGCGTGGCGCGGGTCCGGGAAGTGAGCGGCAGTTGCACGCCGCGTCCAGTCCGTCCCTGACTTTGGTAAGGCCTCGACGACCGATGCCGTCCTCTCCTTCGGGAGGACGGACCTCCTGGCGGCCCCGGGTCGGCCGTGCCATCGCTGCGCACCCGGTGCCGGCAAGTGCACTTGTCTGCGCAGATGCCGATGAATCGAGTGATAGGATGACCGCGGTTTTTCGCTGACATGAGCACGTGGGACGAAGAGTTCCGTCAACTGCAGGCGGAGTTCCTGAGGGGAGGGCCGGACCGGCTCGCCGATATCGACGAGACGCTCGATCGCCTCGATCGCGGAACCGCGGCTACGCTGGCCGATCTCAAGCGTCATTTCCACAAGCTGGCCGGCGCCGGCGCGACCTACCAGCGACCCCAGATCAGCAACCTCGCCCGTGAGGCCGAGAAGCGCTGCGACGAATTGTTGCGCAGCCATCAGCAGCCGACCTCGGAAGACGTGGTGCAGTGGCGCGACGCGCGCGTTCGGCTGGCGCAGCTGTTCGACGAAGGGACGACCGTCGCGGTGACCGAGCCGGCGCCGACGCCGACCCCGGGTCCGGTCGAGGCTCCGCGCGGTGAGGTCGACGTGCTGCTCGTCGACGAAGACCTCGAGACCCGCCGTCTGCTCGCCTCGGTGTTGCAGCACGAAGGCATTCCGGTCCGCGAAGCCGGCACCTGTGCCGAGGCGCGGATGCTGATCGATGCGCGCGTCCCGAATGGCCTGATGGTCGACGTCCGGTTACCCGATGGGGCCGGCTACGACATCGTCACGTACGCCCGCCAGAAGGCCGACGGCGACGACGAGACCGCGATCCTGATGCTCAGCGCGGCCGGCGATTTCCTCGACCTCGCCGAGGCGATTCATGCCGGCGCCGACGCCTGCTACACCAAGCCCGCCGAGATCGAGCCGGCCTATCGCAAGCTGCTGCAACTCCTCGAGCGTGCGCAGGCGGAGATTCCGCGCATTCTCGTCGTCGAGGACGACGAATTCCACGCCGCGTTCGCGCGGACGGTGCTCGAGTCGGCTGGTTATCAGGTGAGTGTCTGCGGATCGCCGCGGCAGTTCACCGAGCACATGGCGACGTTCCAGCCGGAACTGTTGCTGATGGACGTCAACCTGCCGGAGGTATCGGGCTACGACCTGGCGCGCCTGGTCCGGCAGCACGAACAGCATGCGGCGCTGCCGATCATCTTCCTGACGTCGGAAGCGGAGATGGAATCGCGCATCCGCGCCGCCAAGGCCGGTGGCGACGAACACCTCACCAAGCCGGTGCATCCCGCTTTGCTCGCCTCGGCCGTCGCGGCCCGACTCGAGCGGTCACGGTTCCTCAAGAGCCTGCTGCACCGGGATGGCCTCACCCGGCTGCTGACCCACGCCTCGTTCATGGAGCAGGTCCAGCAGGCGATCGACCGACGCCAGCGGGGCACGGCCATCCCGGCCTCGCTCGTGTTGCTCGACGTCGACCACTTCAAGAAGATCAACGACACCTTCGGGCACCAGGCCGGTGACCGCGTGCTGGCGACCCTGGCGGGCGCGCTCCGCCAGCACCTGCGCCGCACCGACATCATCGGCCGCTACGGTGGCGAAGAGTTCGCCGTGCTCCTCGACCAGTTGAAGGCCGAAGATGCGCAGCGGCTGATAACGCGCCTGCTGGGTGAGTTCGCGTCGCTCGACCACGCCGCCGGTGAGGGCGACCACTTCCGCGTGACCTTCAGCGCCGGTGTCGCGCCGTTCCACGAGGGGATCCAGCGCCACGCCTGGATCGAAGCGGCCGACCAGGCGCTGTATGCGGCCAAGAAGGCCGGCCGCAATCAGGTGCTGATCAGCGACAGCTCACACGCGCGGCGGTAGGCACACACACCGCCGGCCATGGGCCATGGGCCTTGGGCCTTCGAAAAGAATTCTGGAAGGTAGGGGCGCCTCTCTGAGGCGCCCTTTTCGTTATCAGGCCGCGTTGGGACAACGGGCCCTACCTGCAGCGACGTCTCGCAATGCCCAAAGCGCAAGCGCAATGTCGAGACCGTACCCGGTACTCCGTACCCCGTACCCGGTTCCCGGTTGGACCGGCTGACCGCCGGACACAGTCCGGCGGCTACGTGTACGTGATTCGTGTGCGTGATGCCTACGACGTCTTCTTCACGACCTGCATCGCCGTCGCGAGCATCGCGCTGATGTCGCTGGCGGTGGCCGGGATGATCATCGTGTTGTTGGTGCGCGCCAGGTTGCCGAACTGGGTGATGTACTGCTCGGCCACGCGCAACTGGACGGCTTCGGAGCCGCCGGGCGACTGCAGGGCGGACGCCACTTCGCGGATGCCTTCGGCGGTGGCGCGGGCGACCGCCATGATCGCCGACGCCTGCCCTTCGGCCTCGTTGATCTGCTGCTGACGCCGGGCTTCCGACGACTTGATCACTTCCTGCTTGTTGCCTTCCGCGGTGTTGATCGCCGCGTCGCGCTGGCCTTCGGACGTGAGAATCACCGCGCGCTTCTCGCGCTCGGCCCGCATCTGCTTCTCCATCGCGGCGAGCACGTCGGAGGGCGGCGTGATGTTCTTGATCTCGTAGCGCAGTACCTTCACGCCCCACGGCTCGGTGGCCTTGTCGACCTCGGTCACCACCGCCGTGTTGATGTTGGTGCGCTCCTCGAACGATCGATCGAGGTCGA
>DATJTM010000039.1:0-2728 GCA_035503395.1 Luteitalea sp. | reverse complement strand
TCACCGCGTGGATCCCCTTCGACGGCTCCACCCCGGCCACCGGCGCCATGGGGTACCTCCCCGGCAGCCACCGGCGCGGCGTGCGCGAGTTCGTGAACATCTTCACGGTAAGCGATCGTGACGCGGGCGACGACACGCTGGCGCGGGCGGAACTGCGGGACATCGAGCCCGTGTTCGTCGAGGTGCCGCCCGGCGCGGTGGCGTTCCACCACGGCCTGACCTTCCACTTGGCCAAGCCGAACACCACCAGTACCGTCCGCCGGGTGCACACGGTGATCTACCTCGCCGACGGCTCGACACGAGGGGAAGGGCTGTTCCCGCATCCCTCCGTCGAACGTGCCGGCATCGCCATGGGCGAGGTCATCGCCAGCGACGTGACGCCGGTCGCCTGGCCCCGGGCGGCCGGCGACCTGCCGCCGGCGCCGAAGGACACACGTCGATGACCCGCACCGACACGACGCTCACGGTCGAGCAACGTCGATCGTGGGACGACCACGGCTTCTTCCGCGTCGCCGGGTTCGCGCCGCGCGCGACGTGTGACGCCATGCTCGCCCGGGTCACCGACGTCGTCCGGGATCCCGCGCTGGCGGAGGAGCTCGGCGTCAAGGTGGTCGCCGAGAGCAACAAAGCCGGCGACCCGATCGCGGCGGACCGGCCCGAGGACGGCGTGTCGAAGGTGTTCAAGCTCCACCGCGACCCGGTCTTCGCCGACTTCGCGCACTCGGCGGCGGTCGTCGACACCGTGGCGGAGCTGATCGGGTCCGACCTCGACGTCTTCTTGTCGCAGTTCATCTTCAAGACGCCAGGCGCGTGGGGCCAGCCCTGGCATCAGGACTCCTTCTATTTCCCGTTCGAGCCGGCCCGCCCGGTCGTCGGCGTCTGGCTGGCGGTCACCGAGGCGACGCTCACCAACGGATGCCTCCACGTCCTCCCCGCGTCACACGAAGAGCCCGTGCACACGCACGTCCCCGACCGCCGCCCCGGCGCGAACTACGGCTACTTCGAGATCGTCGATCACGACATGGCGGCGTCCGCACCCGTCCTCATGGATCCAGGAGATCTGCTCGTCTTCGACAGCCACCTCATGCACTGCTCCACCGACAACGAGTCGGACGGCATCCGCGCCGCGATGGTGTACCACTACGCCGCCGCCGGCACGGTCGACCACACCGAGGAGTACTTCCCCACCATCAACGACTGGGTGCCGGCCCGGCGCGACGGCCGGCCGGTGCCGTCCCAGCCGCGATCGGCCTGAGCGGCACCCGACGACCGGACCGCGCGACGCCCGTCATGACATCCGATACCAGCAGCACCGGCGACACCCGCGGCGGCCGTGGGGCCGGGCTGCGTTTCGACGCCATGCTGCCGGCGCAACCGCTGCGCGAGGCGGGTGACATCGCGCGGCAGGCAGTTGCTGCCGGCCTCTCCGGTCTCGTCGTCACCGAGGCCGGCCGCACGGCCTACCTCACCTGTGGCGCGCTCGCCACGGCGACGGACGGCGGTGCGCTCGACATCCTCACGGGCATCGCGGTCGCGTTCCCGCGGAGCCCGATGGTGACGGCGTCGGTCGCGTGGGAGCTGGCCGAGGCCAGCTACGGGCACTTCCGCCTCGGCCTCGGGGCGCAAGTGCGAGCTCACATCGAGCGCCGTTACGGCTCGGCGTTCGACCCGCCCGGCCCGCGCCTGAAGGAATACGTCCTCGCCGTCAAGGACATCTTCCACTCCTTCCGCACCGGTGAGCCGCTCGCCGTCGAGGGCGAGTTCTACGCCCTCTCGCTCCTGCCGCCGATGTGGGCCCCCGGCCCGATCCCCTTCGACGACCCACCGGTCGACATCGCCGCCGTCAACCCCTGGATGCTCCGCATGGCCGGCGAGACGGCCGACGGTGTGCACGTGCACCCGCTCAACAACCCGACGTACCTGACCGAGACGGTGCTGACCGAAGTCGACGCCGGCGCGGCACGGGTCGGACGCTCCGTCGAGGATCTCGACATCATCGTGCCCGCGTTCCTCTGCGTCGGCGACACGGCCGGAGAACAAGAGCGTTGGCGCGAGGCGGCGCGGACACAGATCGCCTTCTACGGGTCCACGCCGAACTACGCCTTCATCTTCGAGCAGCTCGACCGCGAGGGCACGACCGAGCGCCTCCGCGAGCGCCAGCGCGCCGGCGACATCCCGGGCATGGCCGCCGTCATCGACGACGATCTGCTCGAGCAGTTCACCACGACGGGAACCTGGGACGACATCGCCGACAAGATCGTGTTCAAGTACGGCGGGATCGCCACGCGCCTCGTCAGCTACTTCACAGGCAGCGACGTGGTGCAGAACCCCGAGAAGTTCGAACGCTGGGGCACCCTCGCCAAGGCGGTCCGCACCAAGTCTGCGGGCACCTGACTGCAGGGCTTGGTCGCCCCGGGTCGACGGCCCGGTCGCTGCGTCAGGCGCCCTCCCCGAGCCTCCCATTCTGCGCCGCCTCGAACTGCGCATAGGTGACCACCTCGGACGCCGGTGGCGCGTTGACGGTCACGGGCGCACCGTAGTTGGAGAACACGATGGTGATGCTCTCCTTGAAGGTCGTGCCGCCCGTGCGCACGCTCACCGGCACGACGATGGCGCGCAGCAGGTTGTCCGACGTGATGTAGAGGGTCTCGGATCCCTGCACGCTGCCGTCGAGGCCGCTCGCTGCGGTCTTGGTCAGCACGGCGTGATACGCGGTGACCGGCGTGCC
>DATJTM010000038.1:0-7744 GCA_035503395.1 Luteitalea sp. | reverse complement strand
GTGCAGCTCGAGCGCCTGAGTCGTGAGGCTGTCGGCGATGTCTTCTTCGGCTGGCGTCGATGCCTCGACCGTCGATGTCGGAACGTCCGGGAGCGTCCAGTCAGGCGCGAGGCCGAACTCGTGCGGCCCGTCGACACCTGTGTCCAGAGCCCCGAACGCCGCGGCCGGCTCATCGTCCCCGAGCGGCTCCGTGCCCGGACTCTCGTCGGCGGCGACGGCTTCCTCGACCGCGCGCTCCGTCTCGGACCGGAACGCGTCGATGCCGAACCCGTCGGCGGCGTGGGCATGCAAGGTCGCGACGTCGAGTGGCGGCAGGGGCGGCGGCTCTGCGATCGGCAGGTCTGCGCACGCGGCGCGGGCCGCGTCGAGGGCTCGGACGGCGGCCAGGTTGTCCGGCGCCTGAGCGACGGCCTGTTCGAGTTCCGTGCGAGCCTCGAGCACGGCGCCGCTGTCGAGCAGCGCACGACCCAGGGTCACCCGGGCCGACACGTAGGTGGGATAGCGCGACAAGCCGTCGCGGCACACCGCGATGGCTTCGTCGAAGTGCCCGGCGCGGCGATGTTCCTCCGCGAGGGCGGCGAAGGCGGCCGGCGTCGCATGCGACTGCATGCGGCGCCGGAGCTGTTCGAGTGGATTGGCCGAGGGCATGACGCGGGGTCCTCGCGACGAATCGGACGACTACGGTCTGGCGATGACGTTGACGGTGTACTTGGCGCGCTGCGTCTCCTCGGCCGCAGCACCGCCGACCGATGCCCGCATGCCGAGCCGGTTGATGACCGTCAGCTTGACGTGGTAGTCGCCACGCCGTGGAAACTGGTACTTGACCGTGCGGCCCTGCAGGATGATGCCGCGGTCGTCCATGTCCCACTCGTACGTCAGGCCCGCCGCATCGGCGAGGGCGCAGTCGGCCAGGGACGTCGCCGTCGTCGGGCAGTCGCGCGACAACCCGGCATCCAGCGTGACCTCTTCCATCTCGTAGGGCGTGTTGGGACGCCACGTGAAGTCCGGCACCGGCTGGCCCGGATAGACGATCGTCCCCTGCGGCACCAGACGGATGTTGACGGTGCGCTCGACGGCGTTGATGTAGTCACCGCTCAGCGGCGCGAACGTCAGCTGCACGATGTTGTTGAAATCCGGGTTGCCCTGGAGACCACCGGCGGGAGCCGTGTACGTGAACGTCACGCGGCCGTCGGCGCCGGTCGAGGCGCTCTTGGCCGACAGACGCCCGTGGTCGACGATGGCGCCTCCGATCCGGATGTCGGCGCGCAGCGGCACGCCGGCCTTCGGCTCGCTGTTGGGGCCACGAGCGGTGACCGTGATCTGCGAGCTCGCCATGCCGTCGGTGCTCAGCACATCGGGCGAGGCGAGGACCTGCAGTGATAGGCCGAGTTCTGACGGACCGGTCGCCGTCGGAACGTCCGGCTTCGACGTGCAGGCCGTCGTGGCCAACAGGCTCGCGAGGGCGAGACCGAGCAGGGAAAAGTGTCGTGCGTTCGTCATGGCAGCCACCGACTCAGTTGGTCTTGTCCGCCCAATCGGCGAAGTTCACGCTGATCGAGCCCGACACGGTCACGTCGCGACCGGTCTGGTCCTTGCCGAAGAAGGTCACGTCGGCGATCGTCGAGATGACCAGCGCGCCGTTTGCGCCGCGCAGCGTCACCAGCGGTTTTTCGAGCTTGGCCTGGGCCCGCACCAGCGAGAACACGGCTTCGGTGTTCTGCTCGGTGACGGTGACGCCGATGGCGCCCTCCACCGAGTACGGCACGTCTTCCCCGGGCGTGTTGCGCCCGTCGGTTCGGCGGTACTGGACGCGGTAGCGGTTCAGCGTGACCAGGTTGTTGCTGGTCGGCGTGGTGACGCCGATGTCGCGCATCGCGAGCGTCAGCGTGACGCGACCGTTGTCCTCGAAGATCGAGTTGTTGGTGACCACGTCCGAGCGCAGCACGGTGCTGAACTCGCCGGTGTCGGCGCCCGAGGCGCCCTCGAGCGAACGCAGCACCAGGTAGGCCGGCGACTGCCCTTCACGGACCGTCTTGCTGCAGCCGGAGACGACACCGGTGGCACCGACCACCAGCAGGAGGGCGGCGGCGCGCGTCGTGCGGCCCCGGCCCGAGTGCGTGAACAGACGCGTAAGTGTCATTTGACGGGCCCTCCGTCCCGGACAATGCGAGGTGTGATGAAGATGAGCAGTTCGCCCTCCTCCTCGTTCGAGGAGTCGCGGCGGAACAGGCGGCCGAGCAGCGGCACGCGGCTGATGCCCGGGGTACGGTCCTCGGCCATCTGCGTGCGCGCTTCGTTGATGCCACCGATGACGGTGGTGCCCTGATCGGTCACCAGGACGCGTGTGGTGACGCGCTGGGTGTTGATGGCCAGGTTGCCGTTGGGCTGGACGTCGCCCGCCGAGCCGTTGTCGACGTCGACGTCGAGGATGATCGTGTTGGCGTCGCTGATGCGCGGGGTGACCGCGAGCGAGAGCGCGGCCGTCTTGAACTGCACCTGCGGAATCGGCTGGATGACCGCCACGCCGTCACCGACCGGCGGCGCGGTCAGGGTCGTGTACGGGATTTCCTGGCCGCGCGTGATCGTCGCCTTGATGTTGTTCTGGGTGACGACGCGCGGGCGCAGCATGATGCTCACGCGCCCCTGCGACTCGAGAGCGGAGAGGGCGACGTCGAGGTTGAACGCACCGTTGACGCTGCCCAACTTGAGGAAGGCGTTGTCGGCGTTGTTGTTGATGCTGCCGGCGGTGCCCCCGCTGCGAATCTGGTTCGGGAACGCGAGCGCCGTCGTGTTGCCGAGTTCGGGCGTCATCGCGCCGCCGAAGCCCCACACCAACCCGAGTTCACGCGCCGTGGTCTTGGTGGTGCGAATGATGCGCGCCTCGATCTCGACCTGCGCCTGCGGGCGATCCAGTTCGGCGATCAGCTTCTCCGCCTTCGCGAGACCTTCGGGGATGTCGAAGAGGATCATCGTGTTGGTGTTGTCGTCGACCTCGACCGCGCCAAAGGTGGTCAGACCGGTCTTCTTCACCAGCTCGGCCAGGTCCTTGGCATTCGCGTAATTCATGCGAACGGTGCGGTACGACTTCTGCGACACCGCGAGTTCGCGCAGCCGCTCTTCTTCCTGCTTGCGGCGGTCGCTTGCCTCGGAGGCGAACGTCGACACCGGCGCGATGCGCACGATGGTGCCGTCGACGCTGTAGGCGAGCTGGTTGGCGCGGAGGATCATCTCGAGCGCCTGATCCCAGGGCACGTCGCGCAGCGTCACGTCGACGGTGCCCTTCACGCCCGGATCGATGACCAGGTTGAGGCCGGTGACTTCGGCGAACGTGCGAAGCACCGCGCGCAGGTCGACGCCCTGGAAGTCCAGCGAGATCGGATGGCCGCTGTACTTGCCCTGGGCGCTGGCCGCAGGGTTGATGGTCGCGGTCGGCTGCGGCGCGGCGGCGACGGCCGGTGCGGTCGGCACGGGCGCGGGCGCCGAGCGCCGCGCGTTGGGCCGCGGCGCTGCCGCGGGCTCCGGTGCGTCGGCCACCGGCGTCGTCGACCGGGCCGGGGCCGCCGATGCGGTCCGGGCGACGGCCGGCGTCGGGCGCGGCGTGGTGACGGGCGCAGCAGCGGCGTTGGCCGGCGCCGCGGCGCCAAACGCCCGGCTCTGGGCCTCGTCGTCTTTCCTCGCCCGCTGCGCCGGGTTCCCGACCGTGACGACGAGCGCCTTGCCGTCGGCGGCCGGACGCACCTTGTAGAGGAACGTGCCGCTCAGGTCGACGACGACGCGGGTGACCAGCGGGCTGACCGTGTGGCGAGCCACGCGGACGCGCCGGACCAGTCCCTGGTTGACCGCCGTCGTCGGCGCCACCGTCGGAGTGACGCCCGCAAAGTCCAGCACCAGGCGGGCCGGCGCCGCGTCGGGCACCTGCACGGCCGCTGCGGCCAGCTTGCCGTCGCCCTCGAGCGTGATCAGGACGTCGCCGTCCTCACGCGTGGCGCGGAGCGCCGAGAGCGTCCGGGCGGCCGCGTCGGCCGCCGGCTGCTGCCAGGCGAAGTAGGGGGCGGACACGCGGGCGAGCGTGTCGATGACCAGGCGCTGTCCATCCTGGACCTGCTGCGGGATCCCGTGACCTGTCGCGGCCAGACTCGCGGCGAGCGGCCATGCAGGCGCGCCAACGGCGAGAAGGGCCGTGAGGGTCGCGAGGATCGGCGTGCGCGGGCGCATCATCGGATCTCCTCGGAAATTCTCAACGTCTTGCGGATCTCCCGCTGCTTCACGGGAGACAGCGGGTCGTCCACCCGCTGCAGGAAGATGACGGCGTCGGTGGCGACCACCTTCACGCTGCCGTCAAACAGCGCGTCGCCGGGGTGCACGGTGTAGGTCTTGTTGTCGGGCGCCTGCACGATGGCGAGCAGCTTTCCGTGGCTGCGCAGGACGCCACGCACACTCAGGTCGCCGATCAGCAGGCCCTTGACGCCCAAGGGGCGGCCTGTGGTCGGCACCTTGGCGTCACCACGCGCGAGCAGACTGCTGAAAGGATCCCGGCGGCCGCTCGGCTCGTAGGCCGCGCGGTCATCAGGACGGACGTCGGTCGCCGCGGTCGAGGCACCGGCCGTGGCGGGTGCCGCGGTCGACGCCGCCGGCGCCGGCGCGGCGGGCTTGCCGGAGGCGGCCTGGGCATAGCCCGGCACCGCCACCGCGGCAGACAGGATCACGATGCTGCACGTCAGTCGAAGACACATGGTCGGCACCTCAGCGAGCGGCCGCGGGAGGACGGGCGCCGGCGCCGCGGGCGCGCCGACCGGTGGTGGCGACCGGCGTGGGCGGCGCCTCGGACAGGACGAACGTCGTCACCGTCAATTCGGCGCTCACGCTGGCGGTTGACGGCTCGTTGCCGGCCTTGTCGCGCGTCTTGATGTTGATGCCGGAGATGTTGATGATTCGCGGCATGCGGCTGACCTTGTCGAAGAACGCGCCGAGGTCGTGATAGCTGCCCTCGAGCGACAGCGAGATTGGCCACTCGGCGTGCTGCTGCTTGGTCGCCACGGCCTGCGGCTTGAAGCCACGGATGGTCAGGCTCGACTGCGTGGCCAGCGTCTGGATGCGGCGCAGCAGGTCGCCGACGTCCTTCTGCTCGGGAAGCACGTTGCGCAGCGCCGTGAGGCGGACGTTGAGTTCGGCAACGCGGGCCCGGAACTCGGGCAAGCGGCGTTCCTCGACGCGGGCACGGGCAATCCCCGTCTCGATCTTCCGGCGCTCGCCGTGCGTCTTGTCGATCGCGGCCTGCATGTCGACCGCGTACAGGTAGTGATGCGTCGCCACGGCTCCAGCGCCGAGCACCACGTACAGGGCCAGCTGGCCCCACCACGGCATCTTGTTGAGTCCGAGCTCCATGGTCAGCTCCTCAGCGCCTTGCGGCCGCACCGGGACGCGCCGCCGGCTTGGCCTCGGCGGGCGCTTCGATGGCGCCCATCGGGAAGTTGGCCTTCACGACGAAGGTCATCAGGTCGGGCATGTCGTTGTTCTTCTCGACCTGGGTGTTGACGATTTCGACCGGGCGCTTGAACGCGCCGGACCCTTCGAGGTTGCCGATCAGATCCGACAGCGCCGTCAGCGTCGTCGTGCTGCCCTGCAGCGTCACGTCGGCGCCAACCTGGCTCATCGAGCTGAGCCAGAGGCGATCGGGTAACTGCTTGCTGACCTGATCGAGCAGGGTCACCGGTGAGCGCTGGCCCTTGCGCAGCTGTTCGATCAACGCGACGCGCTGCTGGAGCAGCTGTGTCTGCGTCTCGAAGCGGGCCAGTTCCTCGGTGACGGCCCTGAGGCGCTGTTCCTCGGCCCTGGCCTGTTGGAGCTGCAGGTCGGCGTTGCTCTGCTGGGCCTGCAGGTCGAGATGGCGGTAGGCGACGCCGGCGACGGCCGCCGCGACGACGCAGGCGCCGAGAATGTGCAGCTTGTTGGCGCCGAGGCCGGCGAAGGCCGGCGCCTTCGGCCGGGACTGTTCGACGGCGAGCAGATTGACGCGAATCATCGGTCCCCCATCCGGCGGAGCGCGAGGCCGACGGCCACGGTCGCCGCCGCGGCGGCTTCAGACAGCACCGGCACGCCGAACTTGGCGGCGTCGAAGCTGACGGTCTTGAACGGATCGAGGAACTCGACCGGGATGCCGAGCCGCTCGTGCAGGGCATCGACGAGGCCGGCCACCTGCGCGCCCCCACCGGTGACCAGGAGCTGGTCGATGTGGTCGGCGCCGGTGGTGCCACGGAAGAAGTCGAGCGTCTTCTGCACTTCGAGCAGGACCGCCTCGGTCACCATCAGCAGGCTCGGGCCGGTGTGGCTGGCGTCGAGACCCTCGGCCGGGTAGCCGCGCTTGAGCAGGTCAGCACTCTCCTGCGGCAGCTGGAAGTCCTTCTGCAGCGCCTCGGTGTAGGCGTTGCCGCCGATCGGCACGTCGCGCGTGAAGAGCGACTGGTCGCCGCGGACGATGTTGATGTTGATGGCGCTGGCCCCGATGTTCAGCAGGCCGACGATGGCGTCGCGGGCGCCGTAGTTGACTTCATAGGCGTTCTGCAGCGCGAAGGCGTCGACGTCGACGATGGCGGGGACGCGTCCGGCCTGGGCGATGACACCGGTGTAGTCGGCGATCGTCTCCTTCTTGGCGGCCACCAGCAGCACGTCCATCGTGGCGCCGGGAATCGGCTTGGGCGGCCGGTTCAGCACCTGGTAATCGAGGTTGACGTCCTGGATGTCGAACGGGATGTACTGCTCGGCTTCCCAGGTGATGGAATTGGCCAGCTCGGCGTCAGTCATCGCCGGCAGCGTGATCTTCTTCACGATGACGGCGTTGCCCGACAGCGACGCGGCGACGTCGCGGTTCTTGATGCCGAGGCGCTCGAAGAGGCGGCGGATGGCGTCGGCGACGGCGGTGCCGTCGATGATGGCGCCGTCGACGATGGCGTCAGGCGCGAGGGCCTCGATGCCGAACGCGACGACCTTCCAGCCCTTGCCGGACGCTTTCAGCTCGACGGCCTTGATGGCGCTCGAGCCGATGTCCAGGCCGACCACGGGTTTCTGCTTGCGGAAGAGCACGCCAACCTCACCAGGGATCCGGAGAACCGACGCCGGCAGCGGTGTGCCGCGAGCGCAGGTTCGTAACCGGCTCAACCTAAGGCAAGGGGGATGCCAGCCAGATCTGCAATCAAGAGTGCAGAGCGAGGCGCGGGATCGGCAGAATCTGCCAGCGAACTGTGTGCGGGAACTGCCAGAATTGTGACAGGGAGCGTCGGCGGCCCGACAAGGTCAGGAGTCAGGAAGTCAGGAAGTCAGGAGGCAGGAGTCGACGGGGGCCGAGTCATTGCCGGAGCGCGACGGCGTGTCGCCCTACCCGCCGCGCCCTTCGGACTGTGCGACTTACGACTTCAGGCGTCGCGCGCCGGAAGGCTTGACGAGCCGGCACGATACCTGTATCTTCTCCTTTTGCTGTGGGTCAGCAAGGAGCATAAGGGTCATCATGAGCACGTTCATTCCGAGCGCCAACGCGATCGAGCGACAGTGGCACGTCATCGACGCGGCGGGCCAGTCGCTCGGGCGAGTGGCCAGCCTGGCCGCCAAGGTCCTGCAGGGCAAGCATTCGCCGAAGTACACCCCGTTCATCGACTGCGGAGATCACGTCATCGTGGTCAATGCCGCGCAAGCCGTGCTGACCGGGCAGAAGGAAGAACAGAAGCTGTATCGGTATCACAGCGGGTACGAG
>DATJTM010000037.1:0-7115 GCA_035503395.1 Luteitalea sp. | reverse complement strand
GCGCTGGCCGGCTATCACCGCGAGCACAACTTCCAGATGGGCTTCCTGTACCAGTTGCCCTGGAACAGCAGTGAGGGGTACCGCAACCCGCTGCACGCGCTCGTTGCCGACTGGCAGTTGAACGGCGTGTTCGCGGCCTTCACCGGCAGTCCGTTCACGGTCACGGCCAACGGCGGCACGCTGAACACGCCGTCGAACCAGCAGACGGCCGATCAGGTCGCCGCCCTCACCACCGTCGGACAGGTGGGCGCCAGCGGCGTCTACTTCGACCGCGGCGCGTGGGCGCAGCCGACGGGCGTGTCCTTCGGCAACTCGGGCCGCAACGCCTTCATCGGCCCGGGAGGCTGGAACCTCGATCTCTCGTTGTTCCGCGGCATCTCGCTCGGCGGCAACCGCCGCGTCGAGCTGCGCGCCGAGGCCTTCAACCTGACCAACACGCCGAAGTTCGGCAACCCCACCACCGATGTCACCAGCGGCAGCTTCATGGTGATCACCGGCACGCTGAACGCGTACTCCGAGCGGCAACTCCGCCTCGGTATTCGTTTCAGCTTCTAGCGCTCGTTCTGATCAGCGTGGGGGGACGCCCATCGGCGTCCTCCCATCGTCTGACGCTCATGCGCACCCTTCGCCACCTGCTGGTCGTCGTCACCTGTCTCGGCGCGTGGAGTGCTGCGCCAAGTGCCATCTTCGTCCGGACCGTCACCGAACAGGTGCCCGTCGCGCGCCTGATCGCCAACCTGACGCGTCAGGTCGAGAAGAATCCATCCGACGGCGACGCCCACTGGGCACTCGCGCGTGCGCATGCGATGGCGGCCTCGAACCCGGCCCGCGCCATCGCTGTGACCAAGGAAGGCAAGGTCTGGTACGGCCCCGGGGCGCCATTCGCGCCCTTCGATCCGATGCCGGCCGCGACGGGCACGCTGGGGACGCCGGGCCAGCAGCACCTCACGCTCGCCATCGCGCACCATCGACGGGCGCTCAGGCTGCTGCCGTCGAACCCCGCCATCCGCCTCGGGTTGGCGTGGTGCCTCCAGCAGGCGGGGCAGGTCGGTGAGGCGATCGCCGAGTACCGCAGCACGATCGAGGCGGCGTGGAAGGACGAAGGGCAGCGCACGTCGCTGGGCCTCGGCGGCCGGACGATCGTGTCCGAAGCCGCGTCGTACCTGAAGCCACTGCTCGACCCCACGATCAATCAGGCGGAGATCCGGACACTCGACCAGCGCGTCGAGAAGCTGGCCAGCCTGCCCGTGCCCATCACACCGATCGTGGTCGACCTCGAGGGGACGACGTCCGGGCAGCCGCTCGTCGATACGGAGGCGAAGGTGCGCTTCGACCTCGAAGGTCGTGGACTGGCGCGTGATTGGGAATGGATCACGCCGCGCTCCGCCTGGCTGGTGTGGGATCCGAAGGAGACCGGTCGCATCACGTCGGGACGCCAGTTGTTCGGCAGCGTCTCGTTCCTCATCGCCTGGCGGAACGGCTACGAGGCGCTCGCCTCCCTCGATGACGATGGCGACGGCTGGCTGCGCGCCGACGAGTTGCGCGGACTGGCGCTGTGGCACGACCGCGACGCTGATGGCGTCAGTTCGGTGGACGAAGTCCGTCCCGTGAGCTGGTATCGCATCACCGGCATCGCCGCCCGCGGCACTCATGCAACGAGCGAAGGTGTGGCGGCGTGGGCACGCGACGGTGTGCGCTACGCCGACGGTTCCACCGCGCCGACCTGGGACGTGGTGCTGCGACCTGCCGTGCCCCGCCTCACCCGACACACAGACGACGTAGCGCACCCGGTCGTGCAGATGACGCAGGAGAGAGGTTCGGCTGTGCTGGCGTGGCGGCGCCGCGGAGAGTAGGCTCGACCGGTGCCACTGCTCATCGTTGCACTCGTCGCTCTCGTCTTCATCCTGCCCATCGTGCTGCTGCCGCTGTCGATCGTGCAGCGGTACCGTGTTGGCACGGCGCGACGGCCGGCCCGTGCCTGGGTGGCCACCCTCAACACCATCGGGTTCGCGGTGTCGACCATGGGGCTGGTCGTCAGCGCGACGTTCATGAGCATCTGGGTGCCCGGTGCATTGTCCGGTGCGGCCGCCGGACTCGTGGGCGGTGTCGCGCTCGGACTGATCGGGCTCTCGCTCAGCCACTGGGAGAGTGAGGCGGGCGTCATGCACTTCACGCCGAACCGCTGGCTCGTTGGCGTGCTCACGCTGCTGGTCGTCGCCCGCGTCTGCTATGGCTTCTGGCGGGCGTACTCGGCGTGGGGTGCGTGGGGCGCGACGTCGGGCTGGGCCGCCAATGCTGGTCTTGCGGGCTCGCTGGCCGCCGGGGCGGTGCTGATTGGCTACGGTGCGGGCTTCTGGGCCGCGGTGCGGTGGCGAATCGCCCGCCGCCAGTCCGCGCGGATGCGGTACGTGTAGGTTCGGCCTTCGTCATTCGGCCTTCGGCCGTCGGAGCGGCTGCAGGTGTAGCGGCCGACCGTCGGACAAAGTCCGACGGCTCATATGGAGGACCTGTTCGCAAGCTACCGCTGCTGGTATCCCCTCCGTTGCCGCATTCGTGGTCCCTCCTGGTGAGGTCAGCGCGTCGTTCGAGGCAGCCAGTCGCGAGTGATCACGCTCATATGCGCGGGTTGGTGCCGCAGGGCGCGGATCCGATCGCGGGCGACCTCGCTCTACGTGCGCGAGTTCCCGGACATGTCCGGTGATCACATAGCCGTCTCGAGGGTGCCCCACGTGCGGGCCTCGAACGACGCGGTCACCTCACCTTCCCTGTGATCCGGCCATCGCTAGGCGACCGTTGGCGCCGCGGTCGGCAGATGCCACACCGCCCAGACGAAGCCGGCCAACTCGCGCGCCACCGCCGTGGTGACCACCGTCGGGCGCTTGCCGCGCGCCAGCAAGCGTTTCGCCTTCTGGTGCAGGCGGGTTTGCGCCGTCCAAGCATGCGCAATGGCGGGCGCAGGCTGCCCCTGTTGCCGCGTGCGTAATCGCGCGCCGGTGTTCGGCGCATACCGGTAGTGCCACGCGGCTTCGACTAACGCGCGCCGCAGGTGGGCATTGCCCATCTTGCTGATCCCGCCTTGGCGCCGCCGCGCCGCACTGGACCATTCCCAGCAGGTGAGGCCGGTGTAATGCATCAAGGCGCGTGCCGACCCAAAGCGCCGGGCATCCCCAATCTCGGCCACCAGCGTCAGGGCCGTCAGGCGATCGATGCCGCGGAAACACTGCAGCGCGCCGACCGGCGCCTGCACCGCCGCGGGTAACGCCCAGGTCGCCAGCGCCGCATCCGCGGCCGCGACCCGCTGCTCAGCACTCGCCAGCGCCTCCAGATACAGCCGGCAGACCAGCGCCACGGCGGGCTCGGCCCACACCAGGTCACGCACCCAGGTGCGATAGGCCCGGGTCCACGGCTTGGTCTGCGTCCACCGCTGCCCATGCCGCAGCAGCAACTTGCTGACCCGATGCCGGGCCCGGACCACGTCGCGCTGCAATTGCTGGCGCGCGCGCGTCAACTCGCGCAGCGCTTCTTCGCTCTCGGTCGGCTGGTGCACCGCGGTCAGCAACCCTTGCCGCAGATACGTCACCAGCTGCCGCGCATCGCGGCGATCGGTCTTGATGCGCTGCCGGTGCCCGCCGGCTGGCTGCGGAATCAACGACGGCGCCACCACCGTGCACGCCAGGCCCGCCGCCGCGAACGCCCGCGCCAACGGATAGCCACACGGCCCCGCCTCATAGGCCACCTGCACTGCGGTCCCCGCCGCCACCTTGCGCACCCAGGCCACCAGCTTGGCCACCTCCGCGGGCGCCGCACTCACCGTCGGCGCACTCGCCCCTGGCGCCCACACCGCCGCCGTCACGCTGGCCTGATGCACATCCAACCCGATCCACGTCGTAGACTCGCCCATGACCGACCTCCCGTCGCTTGACGGCTCTGCGCCGTCGGATCGCGCTCGACCCGCAGCGTAACCCGCGTACACGCGCCGCGGGGGTCGGTCCTCCATAAGCGTCTACGACCTTCGCAAGAGAGGCACCCTGCCGCCGCGATCCTGAACATCGTCCGCAGACATCAGACGACGTTCTGTATCTGGCGGGTAGGGGCCGTTCCCCGAACGGCCCATGAATCGGCGCCGGCCATCGAGGCCGGCGACCTCTCTTCGTGCCCCGAAGCGGTCTGTCGCGTCACACCCGCAGGAACAGCTTGCGGTTGTACATCCAGTACAGCACCAGCCAGTACGCCGTCAGGACGACGATGCCCTCGACGAGCGGCGCCACGCCGAGACCCAGTCGCTCGAACACGTGCTGACCGAAGTGCGTCTTCACCGAACTGCTGATGAAGTGCTCCCACAGGTGCGCGATCAGATACGCCGCGATCGAGTTCAGGCCGATCACGACCAACGGGAAGGCCCAGCCTCGATGGCGCTTGACGTCGATCACCCATGAGAAACCAGCCAGCAGCAGGTAGCAGAGCCCGCCGCTGAACAGCGTCCAGCTCGGCGTCCAGATGCGCTTCACGATCGGGTTCAGCCCGGCGACATGCAGCACGACGCCACCGGCGATCAGGGCCGCCCCGGTAAGCAGCAACCAACGCATCGGGATGACCGGCGCGTCGCTGCCGCGCGGCGTCGTCGCCGCAGCCTTACGCAAGGCGCGGCCCGCAATCAGCCCGAGCACCATCGTGCCCAGCGTCGGAATGAAGCTGAGCGTGAGGTAGCCGCCGCGGTTGGCGATGAAGGTCGACGGCCGCGGGAACAGGTTCAGGAACCACGTGTCGAAGGCGTGGCCGAGGTTGGCGTTCTTGTTCCAGTGCGCCGCGAAGCCGGTGGCGTGATGCGTCCAGTCGGCCGGCACGCCGACGGCGGCGAAGTCGTAGCCGGCCCCGGCGACCGGATACAGCGCCCAGGCCAGCCAGTAGCCGCCGAGGATGACGGCCAGCGCCGTCCACAGCGTGCGCGTCGACCGCGTGGCGAGCAGGAACAGGAACGGATAGCCGAGGCCAATCTGGGTGAGCGTGTCCTCGAACGTGAAGTTGGTCTGCTCACGGCCGACCGAGCGCAGGAAGATACCGAGCGCCACGAGCAGCAGCGAGCGCCACACCGCGTGCGCGAATGCTTTCGGAAAACCGTCGGCGGCCAGCCGCCTGGCGAACGAATACGGCAGCGCAACACCGACCAGCAGCGAGAACGACGGCTGAATCAGGTCGTGCAGCGAGGCGCCGGTCCAGTCCACGTGCGACTGGTGGAAGGCGAGCACGCCGAGCAACCAGTTGCCGGGGAACGCAGCGGCCACCCGCGACAGCTGCAGCACCTCGGCCATCATCAGGAACATCACGAAGCCGCGGTACGCATCGACCGCGACATTACGGACCGACGGCGCCGGCACCGGCGCGCTGGACGGCGACGGCGTCGGCGTCACCGTCGCGACGACTGCGTCGGACGGGGGAGTGAGAGGTGAACGCTGCGACGTGGCGGGAGGAGCCTCGAGCATGTGGGCACAGCGTACATCTCACGGCGGGGTTCCGGGTACCGGGTGCCGGGTACCGGGTGCGGCCGTCGCCGCTCGCAGTGCGGGAATGCGCGGATACCAGGATGGCGGCGACGTCGGGATCGGTAGGCAGGGCGCGTTCCCCGAACGCGCCATCAGCGTCCGGCCGCGCCGTCACAGCGGGCTGACGCGCGGTGAGGCCGGCTGACTGCGCCGGCCTCCCTTGCCCCGCCGTGGCTCACCGCTGCGACTGCTGTGCGACGAGCTTGCCGTTCTTCACCAGCGGCGTCGTGCCGACGGTGACGGTCGTGTCGGTGAAGAACAACCAGCGCACGCCGCCGCCGCGCACCGCGCCGCCGACCTCCAGGTTGTCGCCGAGGCTGAGGCGGACGACGGCGTCGCCATAGCCGTAGTAGGGCAGCGCGGTCTGGCCGGCGGGCACGACCAGCTTCGGATTGAAGCCGAGGCCGAACTCGCGGAACGACTTCGCAGCCGGTGCCGAGGTCAGGAAGGTGTCGAGCGCGGCCTGCCCCTCTTCGGCGGTCGCCTTCACGACGAGGCCGTCCTTGAACTCGAGCCGCGCGTTCTTGACGATCGCGGTGCCGAAGCGTGCCTTCGGGATCACCAGCGTGCCCTGCACAGAGGACTCGATCGGGGCCACGCGCAGCACACCCGCCGGCAACTCGATCTCGCGATCGACGCGGACCTTCGCTTCCTTCATGCGTTCGGCCGAGCCGTCGCCGTCCTGGAGGTTGAACGGGCGATCCGGGCCGATCCGGAAGCGGATGTCGGTGCCCGCCGGCGTCGTCACGCGCGTCTCACCGGAGCGCAGCAGCGCGGCGGCACGCCGCTGGCGCTCGCCGAGGGCCTTGTAGTCGATGTCGAGCGCATCCAGATAGATCGGGTCGTACGCGGCGGCGACGTGCGCAACCGGCAGGCCATCGACGTCGCGCGTGCCGCCGTTCCAGTGGAAGTGGATCTGGCGTCCGCGGGCGTCGTCCAGCCACTTGGCCAGCAGCGCGCGCTCTGCCGGCACCGTGTTGGCATCGTCGCCGGCCGGCAGCCAGACGTAGATGTCGGTGCGGGCCAGCCTCTCCGCGAGATCCGCCACCGGTGCGTACGGCAGCGATTCGACCTTCGCGCCCTTGG
This sequence comes from Luteitalea sp., assembly GCA_035503395.1. Lineage (GTDB taxonomy): Bacteria > Acidobacteriota > Vicinamibacteria > Vicinamibacterales > Vicinamibacteraceae > Luteitalea. The sequence continues at coordinate 489 of DATJTM010000037.1, read as the reverse complement.
CCTCGAGTTGACGACGGACCACTGGCTCGAGCGCGGCGTAGTTCTTCGGGTCGTACCGCAGGATGACGGTCTCGCCGTTGGCGACGTTCAGCGAGGTCACGATGCGCGTCGCGACCTTTTCCCAGGGCAGTTCCTGCGCAGCGGACGGGGCCGATGCGCCGGCCGCGAGGGCCGACGCGAGGATCAGGGTGAGCACACGGTTCTTCATGATGTCAGGACTCCGGAGAGAGTAGGCAGTATCGGTAATCAGAAGTTGACCTTCACGCCGAGGCGGAGGAGCCGGGCGTCGAGGTTGCGTGAGATGCGTCCGAGCGCCGGTCCGACCTGCTCGACCTCGGTGAGTGAGGCGTTCTCGTTGAAGACGTTGTAGAGCTCGACCAGCGGTTCGATCGTCAGGCCGCCGGCGCGGAAGCGGCGCCCGATGCGCAGGTCGAGGAGCGACTGGTTCTCCTTGCGCACGTCGCCCGTCGGCAGCAGCAGGACGTTCTG
>DATJTM010000036.1:0-10649 GCA_035503395.1 Luteitalea sp. | reverse complement strand
CTTCCGCCGCCTCTGCCACGACCTTGCGCTGGCGCAGGACCGCGACTACTCGCTGTCGCTCGTCCAGGCCCTGCAGGCACGCGTGCTGGCGGCGCATCAGTCGATCTACGGCGCGGCGGGGCGTCCCGTGCTGGACTGGCGGACGTTCCTGACGCGTGACCTGCCACGCCTGGTGCGGGCCGAACGACGGCTGGTGCTGGCAGCGGCGACGCTGCTCCTGGGACCACTCGCGCTGCTGACGGCACTGGTGATCGCGATCCCGGCCGTCGCCGATCTCGTGCTCGACACCGCGACACGCGTGCGGCTCGAACACATGTACGACCCGGCCGCCGCCGGCAGTCGCGTGCGCGGCGCCGCGCAGGACTGGCAGATGTACGGGTTCTACATCGCCAACAACGTCCGCATCGACTTCCAGTGCTTCGCTGGCGGCATCCTGTTCGGGGCCGGCAGCGTGTTCTTCCTCCTGGCCAACGGCGTGATCATCGGCGCCGCGGCCGGTCACGTGACGGCCGTCGGCGGCGGCGTGCCGTTCTGGTCGTTCGTCGCCGGTCACAGTGCGTTCGAGTTGATCGGGGCGGTGTTGTCCGGTGCGTCCGGGCTGATGCTCGGACGCGGCCTGCTCGCACCCGGTGTGTGGCCGCGGCGGCATGCGCTCGCGCTGGAGGCCCGTCGCGCCGTGCCGCTGCTGGTCGGCGCCGCGCTGCTCACGGCGCTCGCCGCGATCGTCGAGGCATTCTGGTCACCGCTGACGAGCGTGCCGCCCGACGTCAAGTACATCGTCGGGCTCGCGCTCTGGGCGCTGACGGTGCTGTATCTGGTACGAGCCGGACGCGATGCGGACTGAGGGGATCGCCGTCGCGTTGCGGCCCCGGACGGAGTGGGAAGCGGTCGATCTCGGCCTCGAACTGGGCCGGGCCTGGTTCGGTCCTCTCTCGATGGCGTGGTCGATGGCGTACATGACGCCGGCGCTGCTGCTGGTGGCGGTGTCGCCGTGGCCGATCACGACGGCTCTGATCGTCTGGCTGCTACGGCCCTGGCCCGAGCGCGCCTTGATCGAGGTGCTGGCGCGCCGCACCTTCCATCAACCCGCGACACTGGGCCACGCGCTGCGGGCCGTGCTGCGCGCGCCCCTGCGGCCAGGCTCGTGGCTCGCCAGCCTGACGTGGCGCCGCCTGAGCCCGGCGCGCACCGCATGGTTGACGGTGTGGCAGCTGGAAGGTCTGCGCGGACGAGCGGCGCGCGCCCGCATCCGGACACTGACCGCGCGCGGCTACGGCGCGTGTGCCTGGTGCGGCCTGCTCGGCTGGGGCGCCACGCTGCTGCTCACGCTGAGCGGCATCCTGGTGGCACTCTCACTGCTGCCCGATGCCACCGGTGCCGGCGTGAGCGAATGGCTCGAGGGCCGGGTACCGCTCGCGCTCAGCGAACGCCGGACGTGGTCACTGATCCTGATTGCCGCCGACGCGCTGTGTGCGCCGTGGGTGCTCGTGGCGCAGTTCGGCTGGTACCTCAGTCGACGCACCGATCTGGAAGCCTGGGACGTCGAGCTGGTCTTCCGTGCGCTCGCACGGCGGGCGACGACGGCTGCGTTGCTCCTCGCGGCGCTCGTCGTGGCGAGGGAGAGTCTGCACGCACAGACCGCCCCCTCCCCGATGCCAACCGACGAGTCGCGGTACACCGTCGTACGGCCCACCCCGACCGAGACCGTGCCGTTCGATCCGCGACAGGCGATCGACGGCATCCTGAAGCATCCCGACTTCGGGCGAGACGAGGTCGTGCAGCAGTGGCGGCTCCGACAGTGGTCGCCAGGCAAGGCGCAGACGCCGCCACAGTGGCTTGCCTGGCTGGCTGCCCGAATGGGCACGCTGGCCGGCCTGCTGCGCGTGGTGATGTGGGTGATCGCCGGCGTGGTGATTACCTGGCTGATGCGCATCGCGTGGCGGGCGCGTCGCCCGACGCGCGACGACATCGGTGATACGGCGCCCGGCCCGGAGTTCGACTTCGCGACACCAACGGTGCGGCGCGACGCCCACGTCACGCGCGCCGCCCTCGAGGCGATCGAGCGCGGCGCCCTGCTCGAGGCACTGGGCCTGCTCTATCGCGGCGCGCTGGTCGCGTGCGCCGACCGTGGCGTGATCGACATCCAGCCGGGCGACACCGAGGGGGAATACCTTCGGCAGATCGAAGGGCGTCTGCCCGTCGAGGCCGAGCGCACCGTACGCGCCGTGGTGCGGGCGTGGCAGGCTGCCGCGTACGCACGACGGTTGCCCTCGGTCGACCAGGCACGTGCGATGTGCGAGGCCTATCGCCTGCACGTCGCCGGAGAGCCGTCGTGAAGCGGCGCGTGATCGCCGGACTGCTCCTGCTCGCCGTCGGCGTGGGCCTCGGTTTCGTCGCCCGTCGCGTCGTGGAGCGTGGACCGGTCACGATACGGCGAGGCGCGTCGCTCGACGTGCGGCGGCAGCCGCGGCTGGCGTTCGAGCGGCTGCTGGAGGAAGGCGAGGCCACCGTGTTCAAGCTCGACCTCTCTGCCGCAGCGATCGGCACCTTGCCTGGCGCGGGCATCCTGTTCCTCGACGAAGCCGCCATCGATCTGACGCGCAGCGTCGAGTCGCTGCTGGTCGCCTGGATCGAGCGCGGCGGCACGCTGGTGTTGTCGCCCGTCGGCGACGACGAAGGCCCGCTGTCGGCGCGCTTCCGGATCCGCCGACCTCCCGACGATGAGCGGCGCAGCCGGGTGCGTGACAGCCTCGATGTCGTCCTGCCCGGACGCCCCACCCCGTTCCGGCTGGCGCCGGTCGATGGCTTCCTGCTTGGCGAGCGCCCGGCCTGGAGTGCCGGCGACGGCACCGGCCGCCTCGCGGTTGCAGGCATGCCACGCGGAGAGGGTCAGGTCGTCGTCGTCGCCGGCCTGGCGTCGATGTGGCACAACGACCGGATCGGGCACCACGATCACGCCGCGTTCCTGTGGGCGCTCACACGCCTCGGCGGCGAGACGCTCACGCCCGCTGGTGTCAGTTCGTTCGTCCTGCTCACCGATGCGGCCATTGCCGATCTCTCGTGGGGAGCCGTGGCGCGCCGCGGCTGGCCGGTGCTGATCGCCGCCGGCGTCCTGGCCGGCCTGGCGCTCTGGCGCGTCCTCCCGCGTCTCGGTCCCGTGCTGGTCCCGGCGCCACCTGAACGCCGCCAGCTCGGTGAACACATCACGGCGGTCGGGCGCTTCCATCTCCGCGGCGGCAACCTCGGTGTCCTCACCGCTGCGGCCCAACGCGCACTGCTCCACCAGCTCGCGCGCCAGCCCTGGCAGCGTCGGGCCGGCGACGAGCCCCTGCTGACGTACGAGCCCGCGACGCCATCACAGTTCCTCCAGACCGTCCAGCGGCTCCAGGCCGTCTGGCGCCGACTCCATCGCGCATGACCGACCCGACGTTCTCCCCCGCTCCCGACATGCTCCACCGTCTCCGCGCGCACCTCGGCCAGATCGTGGTCGGGCAGCAGCACGTGATCGACGAGGTGCTGGCCGCCCTCCTGTGCGAAGGCCACGTCCTCATCGAGGGCGTGCCGGGCCTTGGCAAGACGCTGCTGGCCCGCGCGCTCGGACGGGCGATCGACGGACGCGTGACGCGCATTCAGTTCACCCCCGACCTCATGCCCGCCGATATCGTGGGGCACGCCGTGCTGGAGCCGGGCACGCAGCGCGTCGTCACGCGCGAGGGTCCGGTGTTTGCCAACGTCGTGGTCACCGACGAGATCAACCGCGCGCCCGCCAAGACACAGGCGGCCCTGCTCGAGGCGATGCAGGAAGGCCAGGTCACGCTCGAAGGGCTGTCGCGACGCCTGCCGCGGCCCTTCCTGGTCATCGCGACACAGAACCCGATCGAGCACGAGGGCACGTACCCACTACCTGACGCGCAACTGGATCGCTTCCTGTTCCGCATCCGGATGTCGTATCCGTCGCGCGACGAGGAGCACGCGCTGACGCGGGCCGTCACGCGCGGACGTACCGGGGCCGATCTCGACCTGGGCGAGCTGCCGCCAGTGGTGTCGGCCGAGGACGTGATTCAGCTGCAACAGGAAACCGCACGCGTGCGCGTCGACGACCGCGTGCTCGAGTACGCGGTCGCCATCGCTCGCGCGTCTCGCGAGGCACATGGCGTGGTGTCGGGCGCCAGTCCTCGCGCCAGTATCGGACTCGTGCGCGCCGCACGGGCGCTCGCCCTGCTCGATGGCCGCGACTTCGCCACGCCCGACGACGTGAAGCGCGCGGCGCCGTCGGTGCTGCGACATCGCGTGACGTTGTCGGCCGATGCCGAACTCGACGGCCAGGATGTGGACGGCGTGGTGGCACGGATCCTCGAACACGTGCCCGCCCCGCGCGACTGACATGCCGCTTCCGGCCCCGCTCCTCCTGCGCCTCGTGCTGGCATGGCTGCTCGCCGCGCTCGCGGCGAGCATCTGGCCAGCCGCACGTCTGGCGTGGGGAGGCCTCGGTGTCGTCCTGGTGGTCTTCGCGGTGGTCGATGCGCTGGCCGCGCGACGGCTCTCCGCGGGGATCGCCGTATCGCGCACGCTGGCGACGATTCTGGCGGTAGGTCGTCGTCATCCGTATCAGGTTCGGGTGGACACCACGCGACAGGTGACCGTGACCGTGGTCGACCTGCTGCCGCTCGGCGCGCCGGCCATGCCCGTGGCCCAGCACGTGACGGTGCCGGCAACCGCGCGGGGCGCCCGGCTGTCGCTCGTCGCCGAGCCGGTTCGACGCGGACGTTTCGACGGCGGCACGATCGTCACGCGCGTCCGTGCGCCGTGGCGACTGTGGCACTGGCAGGCGCGTCACGCCCAACCCGGCCCGATTCGCGTCTTTCCGGACTTCAGCCAGGCCGGTGACGGCGCCATCGACGCCGTCGACCTGCGGGTGCCGCCGGCCGGCCTGCGCCGCGCACCGCGCCGCGGCCACGGACTCGAGTTCAAGGAATTGCGCGACTACCGCGAGGGCGATGCGCTGCGGCTGGTCGACTGGAAGGCGACGGCGCGGCGCGGACGGCCGATCACGCGCGAGTACGAAGACCAGCGGGATCAACAAATCCTGCTCGTGCTCGATTGCGGCATGCGCCTGCGCGCCCACGACGGCCCGCTGTCGCACTTCGACCACGTGCTGAACGCGGCGCTCCGGTTGGCCGCCGTGGCGCTGGCGCAAGGCGACGCCGTCGGCTGTGCGACGATTGCCCACGACGAGCCGCGCCTGCTGCTGCCGCGCAAGTCGCGCGCCATGCTGCAGCGCCTCGTGCAGGGCGTGTACGACCTGCAGCCCGGTCACCGCGTGCCCGATTACATGGCCGACGCCAGGCTGCTGCACGATCGCCTGCGCCGGCACAGCCTGATCGTGATGCTCACGGCCCTGCGCGACGAAGATGGCGACGAACTGCTCGCCGCCACGCAACTCCTGCGGCGGCGCCACCGGGTGACCGTCGCCAGCCTGCGCGAACAGGTGTTGGACGATCTTCAGGCCACATCGGTGCACTCGCTCGACGACGCGGCACGCTGGGCCAGCACGCTGGAGTACGTGCAGGCCCGCACCGCCGTGATCGGACGGTTGCGGCAGCGGGGCGTCGACGTGATCGACGTGCCGCCGGCGCGGCTGGCGCAGTCGCTCTCGGATCACTACTGGCGGCTCAAGCGCGCCGGAGCTCTCTGACCATGACCTTCGACAACCCGTTCCAGCCACCGGCCTCGACGCTCGACCTGGCCCCTCCGGAGTTGCCGGGCGCCCTGATCACCGACGGCCGCACCGTGCCGGCGTCGCGGGGCTGGCAGTGGGTCCGCGACAGCTTCACGATGGTCGCTGCCGCGCCTCTCACGTGGGCGGGCATCACCGTCGTCTTCTTCCTCCTCGCCATCGCCATCAGCATCCTGCCGATCGTCAGCCTGCTGTGGAACGTGGGGATGCCTATCCTGCTCGGCGGCCTGATGCTCGGCTGCCACGCCATGACGCACGGTGAACCTATTGCGCTGCGGCACATGTTCTCCGGCTTCGAGGCCCCACGCCTGCAGAACCTGGCGATGGTTGGTGTGCTCTACCTCGCCGCGACGGTGGTGATGGTGTTCGCGCTCGTCATCGTGGGCGTCGGTGGCGCCTTCGGGCTGGCTGCGATGGTCGGCACCGAACAACTCGAGGCGCAGCCGCTGCTGGTCGGCTCCGGCATGGCAATCATCATCCTGCTCGCGTTCGGGCTCGGCGCCGCGCTGTCGATGACCATCTGGTTCGCGCCGGCCCTCGTCGCCTTGCACAACATCGCGCCGCTCGAGGCGATGCGTATGAGCCTCCGCGGGTCGCTCCGCAACATGGTCCCGTTCCTCGTGTACGGCGTCCTGCTGCTGCTCGTGCTGCTGGTCGCCGGCTGCGTGGGCGGCGGGTTCGCGATGGCGATCGGGTTCGTGCTGCGATCCGGCGCCTTCGGGATCCCGGAAGCGCTGATCGGTGCCGCCATCACGAGCGTTGTCGTCGGCATCGCCATGGCCCCGACCGTCTGGTGCGCGATGTATGCCAGCTATCGCGACGTCTTCGTCGGCTGACGCCGGCCTCGCCCGCGCCACGCGCGCGCAGGCGCGCCGCATCGACACCGTTCGCACCGTCGAGACGCCCGAAGGCTGCGTCCTCGAATTGCGCGTGGCCGGCCCCTTCGCGCGTGCTCGCGCCTGGCTACTCGATTTCAGCGTCCGGACGGTGATCTACATGGCGGCGGCATCGGCGTTCTCGCTGCTCGGCGCCTTCGGCATGGGGCTCTTCCTCGTCTTCGCGTTCCTGCTGGAGTGGGGCTATCCGGTGGCGTTCGAGATCTGGCGAGACGGGCAGACGCCCGGCAAGCGCATGTGCGGCCTGGCCGTCGTCCACGATGAGGGCACGCCGGTTGGCGCAGGGGCGTCGGTGACGCGCAACCTGATGCGGGCGGTCGACTTCCTGCCGGTCGGCTATGTCACGGGGGCGATCGCCATGCTGGCCGCGGGGGATGGTCGGCGCCTCGGCGATCTGGCGGCCGGGACGCTGGTCGTCCACGTCGACATCCCGTCGGGGCTCGCGTCGCGCACGTGGGCCGAGTCGGGCAGTGCGCCTCCTCCCCTGCCGCTGTCGGCGCGCGAGCGTCGCGCTGTCGTCGACTTCGCGCAGCGGTTCACGCGACTCTCCTCGGCACGTGCCGAGGAACTGGCGGCCACGGCGACGCCGCTCGTGGGCACCGCGCGTGGCACCGATGCCGTCACGCGACTCCTGCAGATGGCCAACGGCATCCTCGGCGTCGAGGCGACCGCCTCGTCAGTCGGCGAGCACGTCGGCACGGCGCGTGGCGGGCTCGATGACCAGCGACGCGACGATGAGGCACATCGCGAGCCCCGCTGACACCACCGCCGGCACGAGACGCACGTCGGCCGCCGCCATCGCAACCACCAGCAGCAGGACGGCGTACGACAGATCGACGGCTGTGAGCAGCGGCCAGAGCCGCCGACGGTCAGTCGCGACGGCCGTAGGGTACTGGCGCACGCTGAACCACAAGTGCAGCCGCAGCGACGTCGCGAACGCCGCGAGACAGACCAGTCCGAGATGACTGACGCCGCGCCAGCGATCCGGCAGCGTGGCGACGATCAGCCAGCCAGGCCAGAGCAGGCCGATGTAGAGCGCCGCGGTCACGGCATGATGGACGTCGAGCCAGCGCCGAGGCGCGGGCACCGGCAAGGCCGGTGACGACAGGCGCGCCGCCGCGTCGCTCGAGGAGGGCGTCGTCGAGGTCCGGGCGTCCCGTTCGGCAGCCGGCGACGGTCCCGACAGCGCGTCGAGGACCGCCTGCATCGCCTCGAACCGATCCTCGGGCCGACGAGACAGGCAGCGATGCACCAACGCCGTGTCTCCCGACGTCAGTTGCGGCGCCAATGGCCCGAGCGGCGTCGCATCATCGCGTAACATGCGCGCCCACACGGTAGCGATCGCACCCTCGCCGAACGGCAATCGGCCCGTCGCCGCCTCGTACAGCACGAGGCCGTACGCGAATTGGTCCGACAGCGCCGTGGCGACCCCGCCTTCGAGTTGCTCGGGAGCCAGGGCGAGCGGCGTCCCCGCGAACTGACCGGCCTGCGTCACCCGCGTCTCGGCCGCATGCACGTCGGCGAGCGCGATCCCGAAATCCACGAGCCGCAGGCCGTCGTGCCCCATCACGATGTTGCTGGCCTTGACATCGCGATGGACGACCGCGGCGGCATGCGCTGCGGCCAGTGCCTCCGCCAGCGAGCGCGCAACCGTCAGCCATCGCTCACGCGACAGCGGCCCGTCACGCTCGATCACCTCGCGGAGCGTCGGACCGGTCACGTATTCGGCGACGATGGCAAGGGCGGGGCCCAGCTCCTCGAGTGCGTGGACCGAGACAACGTGGGGATGGCGCAGCAGCGCCGCCGTCTGCGCTTCGCGCTGCAATCGCGTCCGCGCCCTGGCGTCGCGCGACAGCGACGACGGCAGGAGCTTCAGCGTGACGGTGCGACCGAGGCGCGTGTCGACAGCGACGTAGATGACGCCCATGCCACCGCGCGCGAGCAGGCGCTCGATGCGATAGGGGCCCAGCATCTCGCCGTCGGCGAGCATGCGGCCGCCGTCGGCATCGAGGAGATCCCCCGGCTGGACGGACGCGCCGGCCTCGAGGAAGTCGTCGTCGCGGTCGGCGGCGAGCAGTGCCATCACTTCCGCGCGCACCTCCGTATCTCCGGTGCACGCCTGCTCGACGAACGCGGCACGCTCACTCGAGGGCCGCTGCCGCGCCTCGTCGAACAACGCCGTCACGCGCGCCCACTGCGCTGGCGTCGTCATGAGGAGCCTGGCTCGAGGCGTCGACGCAACCAGGCCCGCGCGACGGCCCAGTCGCGCTTCGCAGTGGCCGGGGCGACATCGAGTTCCGTGGCGGCTTCCTCGATGGTGAGTCCGCCGAAGTAGCGCAGTTCGACCAGGCGTGCCTGGCGGGGCTCGAGCGTCGCGAGCGCCGTGAGTGCCTCGTCGAGGGCCTCCACGTCGGGGTCGCTGACCGGGTGACGAGCCGCGTCGTCGACGAGCGTCACGCGCAGCCGGTCGCCCCCGCGCTTGAGGGCGCCATGGGCACGCGCCTGCTCGACCAGAATCTGCCGCATCGCGTTGGCGGCAATCGCCGAGAAGTGCGCGCGATTCTGCCAGGACGTATTGGCTTCCTTCAGCAATCGGACGTACGCCTCGTGCACGAGGGCCGTCGCCTGGAGCGTCAGGTCGGCGCGCTCCCCACGCACGTAGTACGCCGCGAGGCGGCGCAGTTCCTGGTACACCTCCGGCCACACCTCGTTGAGGGCCTCCGGCCCCCGCTGGCGCGGGGTGGTCCCGTCGGGCTGGTCTGGCACAGCGCGATTGTACGGCCCGACCCGGCGGGCGGTGAGGCGGCGTGATTTAAGCTCTGTGCACCATGGCCGGTGACGTGACCCTCGAAGTGCTGGGTTGGGACGCGCGCTGGGCCGAGGTGTGGACCATCCACCACGGCACCACCGACGAACGCATCCCGGCGCGTGTGGTGCTCGAACATCAGCACATCTACCGCGTCCACACGGGGCGTGAGGAGTTGCTGGCGCGGGTCACCGGACGGGTCCGCCACAAGCTCGGTTCGCGCGAGGCGTTTCCTGCCGTCGGCGACTGGATTGCCCTGAAGCCTGCCGCCCCCAACGAAGACATGGGGCGCATCGTCGACGTCCTGCCCCGTCGCGGCCGCTTCGTCCGCAAGGCGGCGGGGACGGTCACCGAGGCGCAAGTCGTGGCCGCCAACGTCGACGTCGTGTTCCTCGTGAGCGGGCTCGATCACGACTTCAACGTCCGACGCATCGAGCGTTACCTGATCGCGGCGCTCGAGGGCGGCGCCGCCCCGGTCATCGTCCTCAACAAGGCCGACCTGCCGCGCGACATGGCCGACGTGCGATCGGCGCTCGGACCCGTTGCCGGCGAGGTGCCGGCCGTGTTCGTGAGCGCGCGGTCCGGACTGGGCGTCGACGACCTGCGTACGCACATCGGGCCCGGACGCACGGCCGCCTTCCTCGGATCGTCGGGCGTCGGCAAGTCGACGCTGATCAATCGCCTGATCGGGCGCGACGTGCAGCGCACCGCCGACGTGCGCGAAAGCGACAGCAAGGGTCGCCACACCACGACCCATCGCGAGCTGATCGTGCTGCCCGACGGTGGACTCCTGATCGACACGCCCGGCATGCGCGAGCTGCAGCTGTGGGATGTGTCGACCGGCCTCGATGATGCCTTCGAGGACATCAGCGCGCTGGGCGCGGACTGCCGTTTCCGCGATTGCACGCACGACACCGAACCTGATTGCGGTGTGAAGGCCGCCGTCGAGGACGGCCGGCTCTCGGCCGACCGCCTCGCGAATTACCAGCGGTTGCGGAAGGAAGTCGTGGCAAAGCCGGTCGAAGAGGCCGACATCAAGGCCGCCGCCGAACGCAAGCGCGAGGCGCGCGTGGCGTCGAAGGCGTTGAAGAAGCTCTACTCACTGAAGGGCAGATAGCCTACGGGCTACAGCCTGCAGCCTGGCTGAACGGGCGGCTCGTCGTCGGAGAGACGACCTGGCGCGATGGAGTCAGGGGTATTCGGTAGGGAC
>DATJTM010000035.1:0-2176 GCA_035503395.1 Luteitalea sp. | reverse complement strand
CGGCATGTGGGACTTCGCCCAGGGCTACGCCCATTTGCGCACGGGGCAGGCGGACATGGCACGGCTGTACCTGGCGCGCGTCCGCAAGGGCGCCGAGACACCGAAGGCGTCGTTCCGCGATCACCCGGCCGACCGGCTGCTCGGCCTGGTCGCCGACCTGCTCGACGGCGAGATCCTGCGGGCCGACAAGCAACTCGACGCCGCCATCGCGAAGTTCGAACACGCCGTCGAACTCGACGATGCGCTGCAGTACGACGAGCCGGAGCCGCTGCCGTTTCCGGCGAGGCATTGGCTGGGTGCAGCGCTGATCGAGGCGGGCCGCTTCGCCGATGCCGAGCGCGTCTATCGCAAGGACCTCGAGCAGCATCCGCGCAACGGCTGGTCGCTGCTCGGGCTCCAGCAGGCGCTCGCCGGCCTCGGTCGGCAGGACGCCGAGGTGGACGCCGCTCTGGCACTCAGCTGGGCCAGGTCGGACACCTGGACGCGCTCGTCACGCTTCTGACCGTTCGCGTCGGCGCCGGGGGACGTTGATCCGTTCACTGGCAGCCGGCCGCGCGGCTGCCCTTGCTGCCCAGGTGGCATCGCCGTCGCGCGGCTCGTGCTTTTGCCTTTTCGACCTTCTTGCCCTTTTGCCTTTTTGCCCTTTGCTGTGGGCACACAGCAGTCAGCCCCGCCGCATGATTCAGGTTTCCAACGTGGTGAAGCGTTACGGCGCGACGACGGTACTCGACCGCGCGACGTTCGCGATCGCGGAAGGGCAGCTGACGACCATCCTGGGCCCGTCGGGCTGCGGCAAGTCGACCATGCTGCGATGCCTGAACCGGCTCGAGCCCTTCGACGAGGGCCGCATCACGATCGGTGATCTGGACGTCCAGGGTGGCGCCACCGCCGACGAGGGCGACCTGGTCCAGCGTGTCCGCTCCCGGGTCGGCATCGTCTTCCAGCAATTCCATCTTTTTCCCCACCTCAGCGTGCTCGACAACGTGGCCGAGGCGCCGCGGACCGTCAAGCGGCTGTCGCGCCCCGAGGCTGTCGCGATCGCGCGCCATTACCTCGATCGGGTCGGCATGAGCGGGCGCGACACGGACTATCCCGCGCAGCTGTCCGGTGGCCAGCAACAGCGCGTGGCGATTGCCCGCGCCCTTGCGATGGAGCCTGATGTCGTGCTCTTCGACGAGCCGACCTCGGCGCTCGACCCTCGACTCGTGCGCGACGTGGCGACCCTGTTCCGTCGCCTCGACGACCTGAAGAAGACGCTCGTGGTGGTGTCGCACGACATGGACTTCGCGCGCGATATCTCCGACCAGGTGATCTTCTTCGAGGGTGGGCGCGCGGTGGAGACGGGGACGGCGCAAACGATCTTCGGGCAGGCGCAGCAGGCGGCCACGCGGGCGTTCCTCGAGACGTATCACGGGCCGGCCGCGGCACTGTGGCAATGATGCGCGGCGTGTGCGGCCGCGTCGCGCGCGCGCTGCGTTTCGTCGTCGTCGCCCTGTTCGTCGGCATCGCCTCGGCGGAGTCGGCGCGCGGCGACGAGGCGCTCGACCGCGTGCGGCGCACGGGGCAGCTGCGCATCGGCATCGACGCGACCTATCCGCCGTTCGGGATGGCGGAGGGCAGTGATTTCAGCGGCTTCGACGTCGACATCGCCAGGGCCATCGCGCGCGAGTTGGGTGTTCGCGCCGAACTGATCAACGCCAGCTTCGACGGCGTCTTCCCGGCGCTGCAGCAGGGCACCTTCGACCTCGTCATCTCCGCGGTCACCATCACGCCCGAGCGCAGCCGGACGTTGCTGTTCTCCGAGCCGTACATCGCGGCGGGGCAGCAGGTCGTCGTTCGCAGCGACAGCGCGGTGCGTGGTCCGGAGGACCTCACCGGTCGTCTGGTCGGTGTGCAGATCAACACGACGGCGCAGTTCGCGATGGAGAAGCGGCCCGGCGTTCGCCTCGCCAAGTACAACACCGTCGACCTCGCGCTGCTCGACCTGCAGCACGGGCGCATCGACGCGGTGGCCAGCGACGGTCCGGTACTGCGCTACATGGTGTCGCGCAGCTTCCCGGGCTTGCGGACCGCAGGGGCCGAGTACACCGACGAGCAGTTCGGCGTGGTGCTCGCGCGCGGCAGCGACGACCTGCGACGGGCGGTCAACGCGGCGCTGTGGCGCATCCAGGAACGC
>DATJTM010000034.1:0-2171 GCA_035503395.1 Luteitalea sp. | reverse complement strand
CTTGTCGCCACTTCCGGCCGAGGCCGAATGTTCGATGTTCGCGGGGTCGCGACCCACGTCGTCGCAGTGCCGACGCAGGACGTCCGACTTCGCCGGCAGCTCCTGCGCCGAGGTGAAGCTGTGCCAGACGTCGGCGTATTCGGCGACCAGACGCAGGGTCTTTCGTTCGCCTCCGCCGCCGATCAGGACCGGGATCTCGCGCGTGGGCGCCGGGTTCAGTTGGGCCAGCCGCGCCTTGATCCGCGGCAGCGCGGACGCCAAATCGTCCAGGCGGCTGCCCGCGGTGCCGAATTCGTACCCGTACTCGTCGTAATCCTTCTGCTTCCAGCCCGAACCGATCCCCAGCACGAGCCGGCCATCGGAGATGTGGTCGACGGTTCGGGCCATGTCGGCCAGCAGCTCGGGATTGCGGTAGGAGTTGCACGTCACCAGCGCACCGATCTGAATGCGTGACGTCTGCTCAGCCCACGCCCCGAGCATGGTCCAACATTCGAAGTGCTCGCCGTCGGGTTCGCCGTACAACGGAAAGAAGTGGTCCCAGTTGAAGGCGATGTCGACGCCCATGTCTTCGCAGCGGCGCACGGCGTCACGGATCTGGCCGTACTGCGGCGCGTGCTGAGGTTGTAACTGAACACCAATACGGATGGGGAGGTCGGAAGCCATACCCCCACCGTAGGCTCACCGCTTGGCGAGCACCCCTCGAAGGAGATCGATAAGCACGCGCGGCTGGTCGCTTTGCACGGAGTGGCCCGAGTTCTCGACGACGTGCGCTTTGCGGAAATGCTTTGCGCGACGGCCTAATTCGTCTGCGTCCTCGTCGGTGACGAAACCGGAAGATCCGCCGCGAATCAGTGTGACCGGCGCCGACAACGCATCGACGTCGTCCCACAGCCCGCTGAAGTCGGGGAAGACGCGGATGGCGTCGTAACGCCATGTCCAGTTGCCGTTCTCGAGCCGGCGGGAGTTGTGGAATACGCCGCGGCGCAGCGCTTTCACCTCGCGGTGCGGGGCCGCGGCGACCGTCAGATCGAGCATGGCCTGGAAGCTGGGGAATTCGCGTTCTCCGTGCATCAGCGCGACCGTGCCCTGCTGTTCCTTGGTCATCTCGGAGTGGCGTTGCAGTGCCGAGGGGGTGACGTCGATGAGGACGAGTTCGGGTACGAGTTCGGGAGCGAGCGCGCCGAGCCGCACCGCCGTCAAGCCGCCCAGCGACATCCCCACCACGACTTCGGCCGTCGGCGCGTGCTCGCGCAGGAGCGGCAGCAAGGCGTCGGCGTTGTGTTGCGGCGAGTAGTCGCCGTCCTCACGCCAGGCGGAATGCCCGTGACCGGGAAGGTCGACGGCCAGCGCGGGTTCGTTGACACCGACGACGACGGTGTCCCAGGTGTGCGCGTTCTGGCCACCGCCGTGCAGGAAAACGACGCGCGGGGGAGTGAGGCCCCAGTGCAGCGCGCTGATCCTGCATTCGCCCTCGCCGCCCTCGATGCGCCGGACGTCGGGCAGCGGACCGTCCGTGCCCGCCTGCTCGGCGTTTTCAGGCAGCAGCGAGAATTCGGGCAGGCCGGCGAGTTCGTCTTCGGAGATCTCGGTCACGATCACTGACCCTAGCGCTGACGTCTAGTGACGATCGCAAGCGCGGCGTAGCCGGGCGCAGCGGGTCGCCACCATCGCTCTAGAGGACATAACGACGGCGAATGGCGTGGAACCGCTCCCACATCGCAGCCGAGCGTTCCGCCGGGCTGACCTTCGCGGTGTCGGCGGGTAGCGCGCCGAGCACCTCGTCGAACTTGACCACGCGGGTGTCCAGCACCGCGGGTTGGCCCTCGAGCATGTGGCGGTAAGTCACGTTGCCGCGCGAAAAGCCCTGCGTGTCCAGCCAATTGTGGACACCGGGATCACGCTGAGTCATAACG
Source organism: Luteitalea sp. (assembly GCA_035503395.1). GTDB lineage: Bacteria > Acidobacteriota > Vicinamibacteria > Vicinamibacterales > Vicinamibacteraceae > Luteitalea. The sequence continues at coordinate 258 of DATJTM010000034.1, read as the reverse complement.
AGGCGGATGCGGCCGTCGCGGTCGGCCTTCGTACGGCTCGGCGTGTAGCTCACCGGCCGGTACAGGTAGTCCATGCTGTTGAAGAACGCGCCCATGTTGGTCAGCATCCACAGCCCATCGTGGGCCTCGAATTCGATGATCAACGCCTCGTCGTCGGACAGTTCCCAGTACATGTTGGCGGCGGCCCGGCCGCGCTTGTTGTCGGCATCGGTCGCGCCGACGTGCGGGAAGGTGTTGGGCCGGTCGGCGTCGACGCCG
>DATJTM010000033.1:0-17001 GCA_035503395.1 Luteitalea sp. | reverse complement strand
GCAGCGCTGGTCGTCGCTCATCGCATCCTCCTCACCTGGTCACCCCGAGCGCCGCGGCCATCTTCTGCCGGGCCCTCGACAGCAGCACCTTGACGCTGCCTTCCTTCACGTCGAGCACCGAGGCAATCTCGCGGTGGCTCGCCTGCTCGACATAGGCCAGCCACAGCATGGTGCGCTCCTGCACCCGCAGGCGATCCAGGGCCCGCGTCACGTCGACCCGAACGCCCGGCGCCACGGTCGGTGCCCCGGGCAGTTCGTCGGGCGCGACAGCGGCGGTGGCGTCCTTCTTGCGGGCACGCCATGCGTCGTTGGCCAGGTTGGCGGCGATGCGATAGAGGTACGCCCGTCGCTCGTCGACGGGCAACCCCGCGTGCGGCGTCCGCAACAGCCGCATGTACGCCTCCTGCACCGCATCGTCGACCTGCTCGGCCGGCAGGCTCCGCCGCAGGTAGGCGCGCAGGCTGCGCGCCGTCTGCTCGTAGAACGCGCGGAACTCGCCCTCGTCGAGTGCGAGGACGGGGGCGCGATCAGGCACCACCGCATCCGCGGCCAGCGTTCGGGCTGAAAGGAGTCGCACGTCGACCGTCTCGCATCGAGGGGACGATCAGCGGGTGGGGACGGCGACCGAATCGTTCAGGCCGAGCGTTCGCTGCAGGACGAACGAGGCGACGGCCGACACGAGGTAGCCCACCCCGATGCTCAACAGGAGAATGCCGAGGATCATGAAGCCCTCGACCGCCTCCGGGTCGAGCAGGCTCTGCTGCCAGCTGACCATGCGGCATCCGATGCCGGCCGAGCACAGCACGATGCCCACCTGGACGGCCCTCAGGATGCGCTGGCCGGGGTGAGTCCGCTCGACCGAGATGGTGTCGATGAACTTGCTGCCACCCGGGCTGTCCATGAACTCGGCCAGTTCCCTGGCGTTGCTCATGCGGTCCAGCAGCTTGTCGTGAAAGGCGGAAGTGACCTGGAGTTCGCGCTTGCGGCGGATGCCGTCGACGATGACCCAGGCGAGGAAACTGATGGCCCCGAAAACCGTGGCAACGATGAGGACGGGCGTCAGGTCGGACATGGATGGATACCCCGGCGCCGGCTGGCCGCCCCGAGCGGCTCATTCTCCGGCTTCTGTTGGGTCAACGGCCGGGAGGGCGTCTGGTTAACGAGCCACCGGCTCCGCCGCCGGCGGCCACCCCGGGACAGGTCTGCTAGCCTAGAGCGTTCGCCAGGGGTGGGAGGCCCCGGCCGGGCACCGCGCGACCGCTATGACCGACATCCTCGCACGCACTCCGGACCGCTCCGCCCTCGTCGGCATCACGACTCAGGGCTGTGTCGTGATCGACACGCGCAACATCGTGCACGCTGCGCCGGCGGGTCCGCGCGTCGTAGTGCGCGCCTAGGCCATGGCACTCGAAGTCCGCGTCGAATCTGCCGGAGCGGAGTGGGACGCCTTCGTCACCGCCCATCCGGCGGCCACCGCGTACCACGCCTGGGCGTGGCGCGACGTCTTCGGGCCGGTGTTCGGGCACGAGCCGATCTACCTGGCGGCGCGAGACGCCGGCCAGATCGTCGGCGTACTGCCGGTGGTGTCATTCAAGAGTCGCCTCTTCGGCAAGTTCTTCTGCTCGCTGCCGTTCGTGAACTACGGTGGCGTCCTCAGCACGTCGCCCGACGCCGCCGCGGCGTTGCTCGCCGAAGCCACCCGGCTGGCGCGCGAGGCTGGCGCGTCGCACCTCGAGTTGCGGCACGTCGACCGGCAGTTCGAGTCCGCCCCGGTGCGACAGCACAAGGTGACGATGCTGCTGGCGCTCAAGGACACCGCGGACGCGCAATGGACCGCGCTCGACAACAAGGTGCGCAACCTGGTGCGCAAGGCGGAGAAGAGCGAGCTGACGAGCGAGAGCGGCGGCGTCGAGTTGCTCGACGCGTTCTACGCCGTCTTCAGCGTCAACATGCGTGACCTCGGCACGCCGGTATACCCGAAGCGATTCTTCGCGGCCGTGCTGAAGGCATGTGGCGAGCGCGCCCGGCTGCACGTTGTCCGTCACGGCAGCGAACCGGTCGGCGCCTCGATGACCATCGCGCACGCCGATCGTGTCGAAGTGCCGTGGGCGTCGTCCCTGCGCACCGCCCGTCAGATGAACCCGAACATGCTGCTGTACTGGCACATGCTCAAGGACGTCATCGCGTCCGGCGGCCGCACGTTCGACTTCGGTCGCTCGACGCCCGGTGAAGGCACGTACCTGTTCAAGAAGCAGTGGAAGGCCGAACCGGTGCCGCTGCACTGGGAGTACGCGCTGATCACGCGCGAGGCGCCGCCCGACCAGAGCCCCGGCAGCGGCAAGTTCCAGATGGCGATCGAGATGTGGAAGAAGCTGCCCGTCCCGATCGCCAACACGATCGGGCCCCTCATCATCGGCAACATCCCGTAAGAATTGCAGAATTTCGGAATTGCACAATTTCACCACCACCACCGGAACGCGTCGAAGCTTGGCGGTGGTAATGGAATTCGTGAAATTGTTGAAATTTCTGAAATTGCCTATGTGGCGCGAACGGCGATGACGGTCTGATCGTCGTGCTGCGGCGCGCCCTGCGCGTACTCGGCGGCGGCGCCGGTGACGGCCGCGACGATGCCGCCGACTGGTGTGCGGGCAGCCGCCAGGCGCGCAAACAGCTCCATCAGGCGCTCCTCGCCGTACTCCTCGCGGTCGCTGCCGTGGCTCTCGGTGATGCCGTCGGTGACGAACAGGAAGACGTCGCCAGCCGCGTAGCCGATCGCACGCTCTTCCAGTTCCGCGCCGAACAGGTCGCTGGTCGTCAGCCCGAGGCCGAGGCCGCGCGGCAGCCAGCGCCGGACCTCGCCGGTGGCCGCCACGTAGTGATACAGCGGCAGGTGCCCGGCCCGCGCCAGCGTCAGCGTTCGCGCCCGTGTTTCGAAGAATCCACCGAGCACCGTGACGAACGCGCGGCGTTCCATGTCGCGACCCAGGAGGTCGTTGGTGCGGACGAACAGCGCGCGCGGCGACAGCCCGAAGCCGTGCAGCGATCGCACGATGCCCTGCAGCTTCGACATGTACAGCGCCGCCGACGTTCCCTTGCCGCTGACGTCGCCGATCATCACGGTCAGGCGGTCGCCGGCGCTCTCGAGATAGTCGAAGTAGTCACCGCCGACTTCCTGCGCCGGCACCGACATCCCGAACACCTCGAGACCCTCGACGCGCGGCGAGCGCTGCGGCAGGGACTCGAGCTGGATGCGCCTCGCAATGGCCAGTTCCTGGCGCACGCGCTCCTGCGCCGACAGCGTCTCGTACAGGAACGCATTCTCGACGAGCAGGGCGGCCTGGCCGGCGATCACGCCGAGAAACGCGAAGTCGTCAGCCGTGTACGGTGCTTCCGACAGCTTCTCGCCGATGAACAGCACGCCGCGCAGTTCGTCGTGGCCGCCGATCGGATAGAGGTGGTGAATCTGCGCCCGTCGCAGCGCGAGGCGCAGTCGTGGCGGCGCATACTCGGTATCCATCTCGGCGCCGCGTGCCGCCTTCAGGACCTCCACGGCTTCCTCGACGCAGCCGGTGCAGAAGATGTCCCACTCACCGGTGTCGAAGCCGATCGACCGGCGTGAGCTCACGAGTCGATCGCCCTGCACGAACACGACGCCGGCCCGCTTGACGGGCATCAGGCGGTCGAGCACCGTCAACAGCCCGTCGGCCAGGCCGTCGAGGTCCATGCGGTGCCCAAGCACTTCGCTGAACTCGCGTGAGGCGCGTCGATAGTCGTAACCCTCCTGGTAGTACTGCTCGGCAAGGAAACGATGCCCGCGCTTCAGCAGGGCGCGGAACGCGAACGCCAGAATCACCGCGGCGCCGACCAGCACGCCCTTCTCGATGATCGCGCGACGCGCCGGATCGATTGGCGTCGGCAACACCTCGAGGGCGTCGTTGGTGAGACGCACGTTCGGCAGCGGCAACTCGAGGTGCATGACCTGCCACCACAGCCAGAGCCCGATGCCGACGACCAGCGCCGTCCACGCCGAACTGACCACCAGGTACTGCACGTTGCGGCGCAGGCGGAGGTCGAGTTCGAGCAACCGGTAGCGCCCGATGACCAGCAGGTGGACGACGAGCACGCCCAGCCACAACAGCGAGGCGATGCCCTGGACGAACAGCGAGACCTGGACACCCTGATAGCCCGTCCACTCGCGGAAGACGATGACGCCGCTGAGGACGACCGATCCGATCGTGAAGGCGACCGCGACACTCGTGGCCAGCGAGGTCGGCCATGAAATCTGCCGGTCTTCAGGACTGTAGCTTCTGCGTGAACGGGCAGCCGCCAGCGTCACCCACGTGAGCATCCCCATCGTTGCCGGGAAGAACAGGCCGTCGACGTTGACCGGCGCCTTCCACGTGAGGACCAGCGTCGCCACGGCCAGCAGGATCGCGACGACATACCCGCCGCGCTTGGCCCAGCGGCGGGCGACCAGTCCGGGCCGTTCGCGCGGGAAGTAGTGAAGGGCGTGGAGCCAGGCGGCGATGCCGAAGCCGACGCAGAGCGCCAGCGTGACGTCCGACGAGTAGAGGAACCACGGCGGCAGCGCGCGCCGCGGACGGTTCAGCACGATGGCGATCACCAGGCCCGTGCCCATCCACGCCAGACCGAGGTAACGCGCCGCCTTGATGTGTGGCCGCAACGACGCGAGCGTGGTGCCGCTCAGGATGTAGAGCACGCCGACGAAGAACAGCAGCAGCGGGCCGAGCCCGATCCCGAAGGCCGACAACCGCACCTCGAGCACGATCGGCTCGCCGCGCCGCAGTACGTCGTAGGCGCTGGTGCGACCCACCTGCGACAGGCGCATGATGCGGTCGGCGTCGAGCGATCCCGCGAAGCCCTGCCCGTTGATGCGCGTGATGACGTCGCCGGGCAGCATGCCGGCGCGGTCCGACGCGCCGCCCTTGGTCACCTCGACGACGAGCACGGTCTTGTCGATCGACCTGAACGCATCGCGCAGTTCAGTGACCGGCACGTCGACGACGTACGCCGCACCCTCGCGGGCCCGCAGCACGGTGACCGCGACGCGCGTCTTGCCTTCGAAGCTCGCCAGCGCCTCGGTGCGGCCGCGCAGGCGCTCGCGGTCGATCATCATCACGACGTCGCCGGGTTCGATCGACGGCGCCGCCGACACCAGGCGCGGCAGCCGCGGGTTCTGCGGCCCGTCGATGACGTAGGGCGTGCCGGGATCGCCGTCGACGCGCTCGACGATGTAGAGGTTGGAGAGCGGATCGATGAAGACGTTCTCGTCGGTCGCGGCCCGCCCGACGATGAACAGGTTCAGCGCGGCGACGATGACCAGCCACACGCCGAGCGCCGGCAGGGCGGCGCGCAGCAGTGCACGGGGACGGCTCGTCGTCGTCGGCATCGAGAACGATCAGGGCTGCGACGGCGTGGCCGGCTGGCCCGGCCGCGGCGGCGCGAACGGCAGCGTGTCGGGCACGACGCGGACGCCCGTCGAGAAGATCAGCGGCGCCGGGCCGCCGTAGTCGAACCAGATCTCGAGATATCCGGCTGCCCAGCCCTTGTCGGGCGACGCGAGCGTCGCCCGGTACGCACCGTCGGCGTCGGCCGTCACTTCGGTGGACTTCCAGACCGGGCCAAGCGTCTCGAGCCGGAAGTCGCGCGCCGCGGGGTTCGCTGCCTGCCAGAACAAGACCTTCGACGGCTTGCTTTGTGGCTTGATCTCGAAGTGACCGTCCGTGCCGGCCGTCCAGTCGAACGACGGCCGCGCCACGCCCTTGACGATGGCGCCGTAGAAACCGAGCAGTCCATCCGGTGCGTTGGTCTTGCGCAGCGAGTGATCACCGTTGGGCACGTAGCGGAGGTACTTCTCGCCCTGCAGGTCGGCGAAGTAGAACTGCCACGAGTCCGGCAGGAAGAACTGGTCGCCGCTGGCGTTGACGATGTACTTGGGCAGCGTCAGGCGCGACCGGTACGTGTAGGGCTCGGTCACCGCCATCATCTCGGCGAAGCGCGGCGTGCCCATGCGGTCCATGATGCCGTGCGTGACGTAGTCGCCGACTGCGGGCGCCCAGAAGCCATAGGCCTGCCAGTGGTGCGTGAACGACGGCACCACGTTGAGCAGGTCGATCACGGCCGGCATGATGGCGACGACGCGGCTGTCGACGGCCGCCGTCGTCCAGGTGGTCCAGCCACGCTTGGAGCCGCCCGACACGACGAACTTCGTGATCGCCCGTCGCCCGCCTTCGGGTGACTGCGCGAAGGCCTGCACGGTGTCCATCGCGCGCACGGCCGCCTTGGTCATCGGCAGGCGGGCGAGCCACTGCGCGTCGCCGCCGTCGAGGAACTTGTCCCAGCCGTACGCGATGAGGTCGTCTTCCTTGCGGGCGACGCCGTCCTTGAAGAACGTGAGCGGCTGGTTCGGCACCATCCGCAGTTCCGTCACGATGGTGTTGGTGCGCGTCGCGAACGCCGCGAGCATCGGGTCGGTCTTCGGCAACTCGGTGCGGTCGTTGCTGCCGCCGGTGATGAAGAGCATCGACGTGTCGCTCGAGACCGTCGAGGGACGCAGCACCGTGAGGACGTGGGTCCACTCCGGGCGGTCGACTTCAGCCGCCGTGCGCCACGACTGCGACGTCATCTCGAGCACCGTGATCGTGAGGTCGCCCTCCTGCCGGGTGCTCACGGCCCGCCAGCGGTAGGCCGGATCCGGAGCTGCGACGTAGCGATCGAGCGCGGTGGCCGCCGGGTCGGTGGCGGGGACACGCAGCGGCTGGGCAAGCGCCGCCGAGCCGGCGGTGAGCAGCCACACGAGTGCAACGGGCAACAGGCGGGTGGGCGACATGCGGCGGGTCCTCGTTCAGGGGCGGATCGAGGGCTGCAGTGTATCAAGCCACCCCGTCACGTCGTCGGCAATGCGCGCGTAGACGTCAGCCTGCTTGCCGTCGCGGACGCGCACCTCGAAGCCGTGCCCGCCGTGCGGAATGGCGATGACGCGCGGCTGCGCACCGGCCGCGCTGAACTCGCGGCTGATGTCGTCGGGCGACCCGAACGGATCCTTCTCGCCCTGCACGACGAGGAGCGGCACGGCAATCTGACGCAGATGCGCGACGCGCAGTTGGTCCGGGCGGCCGGGAGGATGCAGCGGGTAGCCCAGCGCCACGCAGCCGGCGATCCGCCCTGGTGCGTCGGGTTCGGCCACCAGCATCGTCGCCATCCTGCCGCCCATCGACTTGCCGCCGATGGCGACAATGCCGTCGGGGAAGCTCGCGGCGACGTGTTCGACGACGGCGCGCCAGACACCGAGGAGCACCGGCGGCCGGTCGGGGACCTTCTTGCCGTTCGTGATGTAAGGGAAGTCGAACGTGACCGCCCTGACGCCGCGGGCGCCGAAGTCGGCGGCCCTGGCGCGCATCCAGGGATGGCGCTGGCCGGCCCCGGCGCCGTGCGCCAGGATCAGCGTGTGCCGGGCTGTTGCCGGTTCGAACACGGTCGCGTCGATCGGCCCGTTGGGTCCTTCGATGGAGATCGCCTGCACGAAGTGATTGTAGAAGGAGGCAGGTTGCAGCCTTGGGGGCGGACGGCTCGGCGAGCCGTCCGTCGCCGCTCGCAGCTTACGGCCTACGAGCCTACAGAGCGCTGCAGTTCAGCTTGAAGGTAGGGCCGCTTGTCCCAAGCCGGCCTCTCCGCGTCGACGGCTTAAGATCGCGCGATGGTGGATAGACGTTCGTTCCTGGGCGCTCTGGCGGCGACGGCCGCTGCATGGCCGGCCCGCGGCGTGGCGGCGCAGGCCGGCGGCACGGTGCAGACGGTCACCGGGCCAGTCCCGGCGTCGGACCTCGGCATGGTCCTCATGCACGAGCACGTGATGGTCGACTTCGTCGGCGCCGACAAGGTCAGTCGCAGCCGGTACGACGCCGATGAGGTGGTGCGGGTCGCCCTGCCGCACCTGCGACAGGTCAAGGAGCTCGGCTGTCGCACCATCGTCGAAAGCACGCCGGCCTTCCTCGGCCGCAATGCCGCGCTCCTGCGCCGGCTGTCGCGCGAGGCCGACGTGCTGATCGTGACCAACACCGGCATCTACGGGGCGGCCGACGACAAGTACGTGCCGGCGACGGCGCGCAAGGAGTCGGCGGCCGAGATCGCGCAGAAGTGGATCAACGAGCACACCCGCGGCGTCGACGGGACCGACATCATGCCGGGCTTCATGAAGATCGGCGTCGACGCCGGCCCGCTGTCGGAGATCGATCGCAAGCTCGTCGAGGCGGCCGGCATCACCCACAAGGCCACCGGGTTGCCGATTGCCTCGCACACGACCACCGGTGTGGCGGCCCACCAGGAGCTGGACGTCCTGGACGGGCTCGGCGTGCCGCTCGACGCGTTCATCTGGGTGCATGCGCACAACGAAGGCGACGAGTCGCTGTTGAAGCGGGCTGCCGAGCGGGGCGCGTGGGTGGAGTTCGACGGCATCGCGCCCGACACCGTCGAGCGCCACGTCCAGCTCGTGAAAATCATGGCGGAGGCAGGACATCTCGCGCGGGTGCTGGTGTCGCACGATGCCGGCTGGTACCACGTGGGCGAAGCCGGCGGCGGCACGTTCCGGCCGTACGACACGGTGTTCACGAGCTTCGTACCGGCCATCAAGGAGGCGCTCGGGGCCGAAGCCGTGCAGACCCTGATGGTGACCAACCCGGCGCGCGCGCTTGCCCGGCGCGGCTGATCCCCTGATGGACGGATGGGCCGCGGTCGGCGACGCCGGCGCGCTCCGGGCGTCCGGCGTCTTCGTGGCGGAAGGGCGGCGCGTCATCCAGCGCGTGCTCGACGGCGCAAGCGGGGGCGCCGCGTCGGTCGTCGCGGCACTGGCGACGCCCGCGGCAGCCGCGGCGCTCGGTCTGGAGGCACTCGGCGACCGACTCGAGGTGCGGTCACCGGCGGAACTGCAGTCACTCACCGGTTACAACTTCCATCGCGGTGCGCTCGCGCTCGTCCGGCGCCCGCCTCCAGCGAGCCCCGCTGCCATCGTCGACGCCGTGCTGTCGAACGACTCGACGGGTGACGTACCCCCTCGGACAGCTCCAGCAGTGTTCGTCGTCGGTGAGCGGATCGCCGATGCCGACAACGTCGGCAGCCTGTTCCGCAACGCCCAGGCCTTCGGCGCCCGGGCCGTCCTGCTCGACGACCGGTCGGCCGACCCGCTGTATCGCAAGGCGGTGCGGACGTCGCTCGGGGCCGTGCTGATGACGCCCTGGGCGCAGGCGACGATGCCCGACCTGCTGGCCGCACTGAAGGCCGCCGGGGTCGCCTCGATAGGACTCACGCCCGACCCGCAGGCCCCCACGCTGGTCGACGTAGTCGCCGCAGCGCCCCGGGGGCAGCCGGTCGCCCTGCTGGTCGGCAACGAAGGCGACGGCTTGTCGAGCGAGGCCCGGGCCGCCTGCGACCGGCTCGCCCGCATCCCGATGGCCCCGGCGGCCGACTCGCTGAACGTCGCCACGGCCTTCGCAGTGGCTGCATACGAGTTCTCCCGCGACCCACGCTCCTGACGTTTGACTTCTGACTTCGAACTTCTGACTTCTGACTTCTAGAAGTACGCCCCCGGGGCCGATTGACCGGAAGCGTCATGTTCCTCCGAACGCTTTCCTTACTTCTGGCAGGCCTGGTCCTGGCAACCCCGTCGGGCATCACCGCCCAGGGCACCGCTGCGCTCACCGGCACCGTCAGCGCGGCCGGACAGGCGGTCGGCAATGCCGTGGTGTGGATCGAGGGCGCCAGCGCAGCGGCGACCCGCCGTCCACGGGCGGTGCTGCACCAGCGCAGCCTCAAGTTCGCGCCGCAGGTCCTGGCGGTCCGCACCGGCACGACCGTCGACTTCCCGAACGACGATCGTGTCTTCCACAACGTCTTCTCGTTCCGCGACGGCAAGAAGTTCGACCTCGGCATCTACCCGGTCGGCGCCACCAGGCAGGTGACGTTCAGTGAACCGGGCGTGAGCCGGCTGTTCTGCAACATCCACCCGAACATGGCCGGATACGTGGTCGCGGTCGACAGCCCCTGGTACGCCACCAGCGACGCCGACGGCCGATTCGCGATCCCCGACATCGACGCCGGTTCGTACACATGGAAGGCCTGGCGCGCGTCCGGCACCATCATCGGCGGCAGCGTCACCGTGCGGCCCGGAGCGGTGCTCGAGGTCGCGTGGCCATGACGTTCGGGCGCGCGTGCCTGGCGTTCACGCTGACGGTCCTGGGCCCGGGCCTCACCGGTGCGCAGACGCTGTCGACCGAGTTCGACGTCACCGGCGGCTATTCCACTGAAGGCTCGACTGCCGCCAGCGCAGCGCAGCTCCGGGTGTTCGGCGACCTCTCGAAGAACTATCGGCTCAACGCCGAAGCGACCTGGGCCGATCGGACGGCGGACGTCTCAGATGCGTTCGGCGCCGCTTACCCCTACGGCGGACGCGTGCAGCTCAGCGAGGCCTACGTCGAGCGCATCTTCAGGCCCTCGAACTGGCTCGTCGGTGTTCGCGCCGGGCAGTATCGAACCCCGTTCGGCATCTACACACGCAGCGACTACGCGTACCAGGGCTTCCTGCGCGCGCCGCTGCTGCGCTACGACGGGTACTGGTCGATCACCAACAACTTCCTCGAGCGTGGTGTCGACGTGGTTGCCGGCACGTCGCGCTATCAGGTGGAAGGCAGCGTGGCGACTCCCGGTGACATCGGCGAGGCACGGCGTCGCGGCGGCGTGAGCGCCACGGTGCGCGGCCAGGCCTACGTCAAGTCACTCGTCGTCGGGGTCAGCCGGATCAGCAGCGAAACCTATGCGCCGGCCCGCTTCGCGACCGGACGCCTGCACTTCACCGGCATCGACGCGCGCGTGTCGCACGGCGGCGTGATCGTCCGCGGCGAGTGGATCGGCGGGCGTTACTGGGATCGTCCCCGGACCAACGGCTGGTACGTCGACGGCATCTTCCATCGTCGATTCATGGGCCCGGTCACGGCCGTGGCGCGCGCCGAGCGCCTGCGCTACACGACGACCAGGCCGTTCACGTACCACGATCAGAGCTACAGCAACTGGATTGGCAACCGCCAGACGGTTGGCGCCCGCGTTCGACTGCCGGGCGGATTCACCGCGCAGGCCGGTGTGCTGCGCCAGTCGAAGGTGCTCGCGCACGACAGCCGCTTCTCGCTGGATCTGGCCGTCACCTACTCGGTCCGTCGCGACTGAGCTGCCTGCCGTGCACGCCATCCGCTGGCATCGACGCATGCAGGCCCATGTCGCCGTGGGCGTCAGCCTGCTCGTCGCGATCTCGCTCGGGTCGGCCATGCTCGTCACTTCGAGCGTCGTCACCCGACGGGCGATGGCGGACGCGGCGCAGGATCTCGGCGCCGCGCGCTCGGCCTTCGATCGCCTCGTCGAGAGCCGCGCCCATGAAGCCTCCGTCCAGGCGAGCCTGATCGCACGGCTGCCGGTGTTCCGCGCCCACATGATCGACCCGCAGCTGTCGGGCGACGCGGCGACGATGGATGCGATGGCAGCCGACTATCGCGAACAGCTCGGAGCCAGCTTCTTCATCGTCGGCAGCCGGCGGACGCCGGTCCGCGGACGCGACGGCTACCCCGGTGGCCCGCTCTCCCCGGTCATCGAACAGCTGCTCGACTCCGCCGCGGCAGGTACGCCCGGGCGTCGCGTTGCGGCCATCGGCCCTGCGCTGCACCTGGTCGTGGCCGAGCCCGCTCGCTTCGCCGACGAGGTGCTTGGCACGCTCGTCGTCGGTTACGTGCTGGACGATGCGGTGATGCGGCAGCTGGCGACCATCACACGGAGCGACGTGAGTCTCCTCTCGGGCGGCGCGGTCGTCGCCAGCAGCCTGCAAGCGGTGGAGCGTACGCAACTGCAGGCGCGATTGCGGAGCGGTGGTATCGCCACGACCGGCGTGCCGACGCTCGAGACACTGGATGACGCACGCTACGTCGTTGCCACGTCGCCGCTGGCGCAGGATGCCGCCGGGCGGCTCGCCGGACAGCTCGTGCTCCTGCAGGACTGGGCCCCGACCGAGCAGTCACTCACCGAACTGCGGACGCAGCTGGCCCTGTGGGGCGTGGTCATCTTTGGCGCAGCGCTGGCCGGGGCGCTGGTCTTCAGCGGCCGTGTCACGCGGTCGCTGGCCGATCTCTCGCACGCCGCGCAGGCGACGGCCGGCGGCGACTGGGACGGGCAGCTGCCGGAGCGTGGCAGCGCCGAAGTGCAGACTCTCGCTCGCGCCGTCAATGCCATGGCGACCAGTCTCCATCGGCATCACGCCGAAGTGGAAGCCCAGCGCTTACGCGTGTTCAGGGCGACGATGACGACGGTGCACGACCTGGTGAACAACTTCCTCGCGAGCATGCAGTTGATTCGGCTCGAGGCGGAAGATCGCCTGCCGCCCGAGACGCTGGAGCTGTTCGATCGCCTGATCGACGACAACGCCGCGGAGCTCAAGCTGCTCGGCGAACTGGAGGTCGTCCGCGAGAAGGAGATGGCGGTGGGCACTGGCATCGACTACCGCGCCGACGCCACGTCGCGCGACGCCGCGTAGGCGCAATCAAGGACGTAGCCGTCGACCTTCAGGTCGACGGTCCCCACAAGGCTGAGCGTCGAGCTAAAGCTCGACGCCTACGCGAATGGGACGTTGCATTCCGGTTCCCGTTTCCCGGTCTCCGGTTCCCGTCCTAGCCGTTCTTCCGACAATCCGGATGCGGACAGTTGCAGTGCAGCTCGATCTCCGGAGCCGACTTGCAGTAGTCGCTGCAGTACTTCTGGTTGGTGGGGATCTGGCAGATACAGCTCGGATGTGCGCACTTGTGCGTTTGGGCGCTCGTCCCGTTCGCCATGGCTGACCTCCTTGCCTGTTCGGCAGCTGATGTCGCGAGTATGCGCGTGCCGCCTCGCGTTTCCTAGTCAGCCTTGGTTTCTCCTGAAAACAAAAGAGGCGCGCACCCGACTGGATGCGCGCCCCCTGTATTTCCAAGGCCGAAGGCCGACCGACGAAGGCCGGCCGTCGTCATGGACGTCTCGGAGAGGCGTCCCTACCTCACTAGAAAACTACGCGGACGCCGACGCGCAGCACGCGCGGCGCGACGATGCCGGTGACCTGGTTGGCAGTGGCCGCAGCCTGATTCAGGTTGCGCGTCAACACCGTGTTGACGTTGCCGACGTTGAACACGTCGACGCTGGCTTCGACGCTGCGACGGCCGAAGGCGACGCGCTTGCCGACGCGGAAGTCGAGCGTCTGCAGCGTGCCGTAGCGGCTCTCGCCGAACGGCGACAGGATCAGGTTGGTCGTGCCGGTGCCGCCCGAGCGGTTCGGCGACAGGATGCGCTGCGGGAACAGGTAGCCCTGGCGCGCGTTGAAGAACGCACCGAGGTTGATGTCGAACGGCGCGACGTACACACCCGACAGCTTGAACAGGTGCTTGCCGTTGACGAACACGTTGTCGATGCCGCTGCCACCCGCTTCGACGGCGAACTGCTTGTTGTTGTAGATGTCGAAGTTGGTCGGATCGTAGTTCGTGCTGTAGCCCTGGATGGTGTCGAAGTGGTCGACGGCGCTGTTGAACGCGTAGTTGGCGTCGAGCATCCAGCGATTGGCCATCCGCTTGGTGAAGACCATCTCGATGCCGTTGAAGTCACGCGTGTAGCCGCCACGGTTCATCGTCCGCTGAGGCCCGGGCAGGTTGATGTTCGGCTGGTAGTAAGTCAGCTGCGGGCAGTTGGTGACCGACGCCGCGCAGGTCGGCTGGTACGTGGTCGGCAGCCAGTTGGACTCGTCGATGCCGACGCGCTGGTTGTGCCGGAAGTCCGAGTACTTGCGGTAGATGTAGCTGCCGGACACGGCGATGTTGCCGGCCAGCTGATGGTCGACCGAGGCCGTCCACTCGACCGTCTTCTCGTTCTTCAGGCCCGGATCGACCGTGTTGGTCGTACCGAGGAAGCCCGGGTTGTCCGGATTGTAGTTGCCACCGAACGCAATGACCGCCGCGCGGGTCAACGTCACTTCGTTGATCTGCACGACGCGATCGCCATTGGCGTCGTTCCACGGGAACGAGATGCTCGCCGCGTCGACGGGGTTGAGGGCGCCCGACAGGCTGCCCGGCGCGATCTGGCCGTAGTAGACCGAGAACGACGAACGCGCCACGGTGCGGCCGGTACCGAAGATGTCGTAACCCACGCCGAAGCGGGGCGACCAGTTGGAGAACACCACGCCGGAATCGGCACCCTGGAACGCAATGCCCGGCAGCCACTGCGGTACCAGCGGGTTCGGGTCGACCGACGACGGGTTGGCCGCGTCGTCCTGACGGTCCCAGCGGAAGCCGGCGGTCAGCGTCAGCTTGTCCTTCGTGAAGGTGTCCTGCGCGAACACGCTGTGCGTGGTCATCGCGTAGTCGGTGAACGCACTGCGCCAGAACTGGGCGCGCTCCGGAACGCCGTTGCGCGTCTGCGCGTAGACGTCGCCACCGTAGACCGTCGTCGACGTCGCCGGCGTGTCGCGGAAGTTGTAGCCGAACTTGAAGGCGTGATCGCCACCGAGCGTGGCCGGGCGGAAGTACGTGCTCGTCAGCGCGACGCTGGTCGCCGGGCGATCGAACTCCGACTGGTTGAACGAACGCTCCCAGCGGCTGGTGCCGAGGTCGTTGAGCGGCTGGATCTGGCGGTTGCCCGGCTCCTGGAACAGCAGGCCGAAGCCGCCGCCGACGAACGCGTACGCCGCTTCGGCAATCCAGCGGTCGTTGAACACGTGACGGTCGCTGGCCTTGTGCGTCCACACCGGACCGGCCTGGATGTAGGTGGTCTCGAACGGACGCGTGTCGCTGGCGTCACGGGCGTTGCGGCCCTTGTCGGCGAAGTTGCTGTGCCAGCTGAAGGTGTTGCCCGAGAAGAGCAGCGCGCTGCCCTTGATGTTGTAGTTGTCGAGGACCGTCAGGTCGGTGTTCAGGCAGCCATTGATCTCGGAGACCGACAGCTGCGCCGCGAGGGGATCGGCCGCGTTGACCGGGCAGCCCGACACCTTGCGGAAGAAGTTGACGACACCGACCTTGATGTCCTGCTTCGAGTAGGACCCCCAGAACCAGGCGCGGCCCTTCCAGATCGGTCCGCCACCCTCGATGCCGTAGTCCTTGATGTTCTGGATCGGCGCGCCCGAGCGGGCGCCCTGTGCGCGCAGGTCGTCGGTCAGGTTGGTCGAGCCGAGCTTGTCGTCGGTCACGTAGTACCGGCCCGAGCCGCGGATGGAGTCGCTGCCGCTCTTGGTCACCAGGTTGATGCCGACGCCGCCGGTCTGCTGCGTGACGTCGTTGCCGCCCGTGCTGATCTGCATCTGCTCGAGCATGTCGAAGTCGTAATACACCGCCGAGGCGCCGGTGGCGGCCTGGTCGCTGATGTCGACGCCGTCGAGCATCCACTTGTTGTTGGTGGTCGTGCCGCCGCGCGAGATGTAGCCGGACTGCTGGCCCGACTGGCTGCCGCCGACGTTGGTGCGGTCCATCGTGATGCCGGGCGTGCGCTCCAGCATGACCCACGGGTCGCGGGCCGACGGCACGTTCTGCAGCTGCTCCTGGGTGAAGGTGCTCTTGGTACCGACCTTGCGGGTGTCGACGATCGGCGCCTCGCTGGTGACCGTCACGGTCTCCTGCAGGGCCGACACATCGAGCGAGGCATTGGTCGTCGTGTTGCTGCCGACGTTCACCTGGACCCGTTCGACCACCACCGTCTTGAACCCGGTGAGCTCGAACTTGACCGTGTAGGCACCCGGCTGGAGGCCGGGAAACAGGTAGGTGCCGGTGTCGCCGGTCGTCGCGCTCTGCGGCTGAATCAGGCTGCCGCCGCTGACCGTCACCACCACGCCGGGAAGCACCGCTCCCGAGCTATCTGCCACGCGACCGACGATGTCACCGGTCGGCGCCTGCGCCATCGCTGGCGCGGAGCCCACCAGCAAGCCAATGGCCGCCAGCAGAGCGAGCAATCTGCCTCTCATCCTGTGTCCTCCTGGAACGCACATGAGGAGCCGGAACGTAACCGCCCCGGACTCCGACCCGAGCCACTGGTGAGGTGCGCCTGTCGGACGTCCTCGGAGCCCTCACTCCGGGAACTGCCGCCTGACTGGCATCCTGCGGGCCGGGTCGAAATGGATACCCGCAGGGGTGGACCGCACCGAATGTGCGCGAGAGGCAGCAACCTTCCTGCCAGCCCGGCCGCAGCCGGAAATGTTCGGAAAATCGCCAAGCCGGCGTGGACAGTCGTCCGGGGGAACGGATTGTTGGATCCGTCTGATTCAAGGGGACGGATCGTCCCTCAATTCTGTCGAGTGGGACCTGCGGCGGGACGCTTCGTCCCCGGACCCATTCGATAGCGAACACGCAGCGAAGAGTGGCCCGCACGGGGCGGGCCACTCCCGACTCATCTCACCACTGGACGCGGACGCCGAACCGCACCACGCGCGGCGCCAGGATGCCGCGGGCGAGGCCAGCCCGGCTCGAGTTCAACTGCCGCTCGCGGGTCAGGATGGTGTTGGCGTTGAACAGGTTGAACACGTCGACGCTGCCGGTCAGTCGGGTGCTCCCGAACGAGAAGTTCTTCTCGGTCCGGAAGTCGACCTGCTGGAACGTGTCGAGGCGGGTCTCACCGACCGGGGCGGTCGGAATCAACACATCCGAGGTGCCGTTGCCTCGCACCGTCGAGCCGACGAAGATCGCCTCGACGAACGGATAGCCCTGGCGCGCGTTGTAGAACGCCGACACGTTCACGCCATAGGGCAGGCTGTACATGCCGCTCACCTTCAGCAGCCACTTCGCGTTCGTGAACACCGCACCGATGCCGCTGCCCGTCGACTCCGGCGCGAACTGCGCATCGTCCAGGGCTGCCACCATCGAGGGGTCGTCCGACTGCACGCCGAGCGTCACCGGCACGATGATGCCGTACCCGGCGGCGCTGTCGAAGTGCTCGCGGGCGTCGTTGATC
>DATJTM010000032.1:0-13837 GCA_035503395.1 Luteitalea sp. | reverse complement strand
CGCGAGGAGCGGCGCATCTACCAACGACTCACCGGTGCCGGGATGGGACGGCGGCAGTTCCTCGGCACGACGGCCGCCGGCACGCTCGCGGCACTGGCGGGCAGCGAGCCACGGATCGTGCAGGCCCAGACCGCGCCGCCGCGGAAGGCGTCGGCCGATGCCGTGATCGTGCTGTGGATGGCCGGCGGCATGGCCCAGACCGAGACCTTCGATCCGAAGCGCTACACGCCGTACGAGGCCGGCACCTCGATCACCGACGTGCTGAGCACGTTTCCGCCCATCGACACGGCCGTCGACCACATCAAGTTCTCGAAGGGGCTCGAGCAGATCGGCAGCGTGATCGATCGCGGCACCGTGATCCGCACGTTCCAGGCCGCCGATCTTGGCTTCATCCTCCACTCGCGCCACCAGTACCACTGGCACACCGGTTACATCCCGCCGCAGCCGATGGCGATGCCGCACATCGGCGCGATGGTCTCGCGCACGCTCGGGCCGCGGGAGCCGAACATGCCGGCGTTCATCACGATCGGCCAGACCGTCGAAGGGGCCGGCGAGATCGGCACCCTCAAGGCGTTCCACACCGGTGGCTTCCTCGGTACTGAACACGGGCCGTTCCTCATCGTGAATCCCGAGGACGCGGCGTCGGCGGTGCGACCGCCGAAGTCGCTCGGGCCTGAGCGCTTCACCAGCCGCCGCGAGTTGTTCGAGAAGTTGCTCGCCGAGGAGCCGGTGCACCAGTACGGCAGCGACTTCCAGCGCGAGTCGCTGGTGCGATCGCTGGACGGCGCCGACCGATTGCTGCGCTCGCCGTCGGCCAGGGCCTTCGACCTCGCCCTCGAACCCGAGGCGTCGGCGAAGGTCTACAACGCGAGCCGTTTCGGTCAGGGCTGCCTGCTGGCGCGTCGGCTCGTCGAGGGCGGCGCCCGGTACGTGGAGGTCACGTCCGAATACATCCCGTTCGTCTACTGGGACACGCACGAACACGGACACGCCCGGGCCGAGGCGATGAAGAAGATGATCGACGCGCCCGTGGCGCAGTTGATTCGCGACCTCGAGGCGCGCGGCCTGCTCGATCGCACGCTCGTCGTGCTCGCCAGCGAGTTTGGACGTGACGCGGTCACCGAGGGCAAGGTCGGCAAGGAAGTGAAGGACCAGGCGATCAACATCCCGAACGTGATGAGCGACCCGCGTCACTACGGCATGCATCGCCACTTCACGGCGGCCGGCTCGGTGTTGTTGTTCGGCGGTGGCGTCAAGAAGGGGTTCGTCTACGGCACGACGGCGGACGAGCGTCCCTGCACCACGATCGACAAGCCAGTACCGGTCGAGCACCTGCACGCGACGATCTTCCATGCACTCGGCATCCCGCCCGATACGGCCTACACGATGGAGAAGCGTCCCGTGTACGTCACCAAGGACGGCATCGGCAAGCCGATCAGGGATGTTTTTGCATAGGCAGTCGGCAGTCGGCGGGTCGGCAGTCAACAACGCAGAGCGGTAGGGCCGTCTGCCTGGCGCACCGAAGCCGTCAGGCGAAGGTGGGTCCCAGCCCGGCTCGACACGTATAGCAGTCGGCCGGCCGGCAGTCGGCAGTGCACCTCAGGGAACGTAGCCGCTCGACTTGTCGGGCGGTGGCCGGAAGATCAGGTGACTGACAGGGAAGGGCCTTGGGCCTTGGGCCTTGGGCCTTGGGTCTTGGGCCTTGGGCCTTGGGACTTCGAACTTCTGACTTTAGACTTCTGACTTTGACCGGAGAGGGAGAGACGATGCAGACGCGACGAGCATTCTTGACCACGGTGGCGGCCGGTATCGCGGTGCCGCGTCTCGTGCGCGCGCAGAAGGCGCAGCGCTATCCAATCAGCTTCTCGACGCTCGGCTGCCCCGCGTGGACCTGGAAGCAGATCCTGGATCAGGCCGATCGTCTCGGGTATGCAGCGATCGAGTTGCGTGGCATCGGCGCCGAGATGGACCTGACGAAACTCGCCGAGTTCTCGTCGTCGCGCATCGCCGACGCGCGCAAGGATCTGTCGGCACTCGGCCTCGTGATCTCCGATCTGGGCGCCTCGTCGAACATGCACGAGAAGGAGGGGCCGGCACGCCAGAAGAACCTCGACGAGGGGCGCCGCTATGTCGACCTCGCCAAAGCCCTCGGCGTGAAGTACGTGCGCATCTTCGGCGACAAGGTACCGGCCGGTGAACAGAAGGCCGACGTGATCGCGCGCGTCGCAGAGGGCGCGTCACAACTGTCGGCTTATGCGAAGAGTGCCGGCGTGACGGTGATCATCGAGTCGCACGGCGACTTCACCACCTCCGACGACATCGAGCACATCGTCAACGCTGTCAAGTCCGATGCGTTCGCCGTGTTGTGGGATGCGCACCACACGTTCGCCAGCGGCAAGGAGCAGCCGGCCGACACGTACAAGCGACTGGGCAAGTGGGTGCGCCACACGCACCTGAAGGACTCGAAGCCCGGCGCCAAGGATCGCCAGTACGTGCTGGTCGGCGAAGGCGACGTGCCCGTGAGGACGCAGGTCCAGGTGCTGGCCGCCAACGGCTACACGGGCTACTACGGCTTCGAATGGGAGAAGCGCTGGCACGCCGAGATCCCCGAGCCGGAGGTCGCGTTCCCGCACTACGCGAAGACCGTCGGTGAGTATCTCGCCGCCGCCGGCGTGAAGCAGTCGTAGGGCGTCGCGCTGCTAGGGCAGTACCAAGAGACTGGTGACGTCGTCTCGAACGAAGGCCTCGATGTCGCCCTTCCGCTCGCGCAGCAGTGCCAACACTGCGTCGGTATCGACATTGCCGACGCGGAGGTGGACGACTTTCGGCGGGGCGCCGTACAGGACGCTCCGCGCGTTGAAGTCATCGTCCTTGGTCACGATGACATAGCCACCGTCGCGCGCGGCATTCCAGATTCGAACGTCATCGCATCCGCGAAGCTGCAAGGCCTCACGTGGGCGCTGTCCGGGAAGTCCTCACTCAGCGCGACGACGAGCCGCGGACTCAGGTTCTCGTCGATGAGGAGGCGCATCGCCTACGCGGCAGGCGAACCGAGACGACGCTCGCGTGCGGCCGCAAACGCCAGGACGGCACGGATGCTTTGCGGGGTGAGGCTGGGGAAGTCGCTCACGATCTGCGCCTCGCTCATGCCGGACGCGAGGTACTCCAGGACATCCTGCACCGTGATGCGGGTTCCCGCCACGCACGGCTTCCCGCCTCGTACTCCCGGCGTGACCGTGATGAGATCTTCCCAGCGCATGGCGTCAGGATAGCGCCCGACCGGTGGTCCGGCCAAAGCGGCCTCCCGGACGACGACCGGGAATGGCTCAGCCTTTCTTCAACGCATCCACGGCCTTGCCGATGACGCCGCCCGCCGCATCGAGCGCCGCACGCGCGTCGTCGCGGCTGCGCCCGGTGCGGGTCATCACGACAGCCATCGCGACGTCACCGCCACCCGCCTCGAGTGCAGCGAGTGCGCCCGCTTCGTCGAGCCCGGCCTCGGCCTGGACGATGCGGGCGGCGCGGGCCTGCAGCTTGGTGTTGCGGGCCCGCATGTTGGTGAGGCGGTTGCCGCGCACGTATCCGAGCTTGACCATGGCCGTCGTCGACAGCATGTTCAGCACCAGCTTCTGCGCGGTGCCCGCCTTCATGCGCGTCGACCCGGCCAGCACTTCCGGGCCGACGACGGGCACGATCGCGACGTCGACGGCCGTGGTGATTGCCGAGTCCGGCACGCAGGTGACGGCCGCCGTGAAGGCGCCGAGTCGGCGCGCGTGCTCGACGGCGCCAATCGTGTACGGCGTGCGGCCCGACGCGGCAATGCCCACCACGGCGTCCTTCGCAGATACCTGCCGACCATCGAGATCACGCGCGCCCGCTGCATGGTCGTCTTCTGACGCTTCGACCGCCCTGTAGCAGGCCTCGTAGCCGCCCGCGATCAGTCCCTGCACCAGTTCTGGCGAGACGCCATAGGTCGGCGGACACTCCGACGCATCGAGCACACCCAGCCGCCCCGACGTACCGGTGCCGACGTAGATCAAACGTCCGCCCGACTGCAGCCGCTCGACGATGGCCTCGACGGCACGCGCCACCTGCGGCAGCTCGCGGCGCACCGCCGCCGCCACGCCCTGGTCCTCGTCGTTGATCAGCGCGACGATCTCGCCAACCGACAACTCGTCGATGTGCGCCGACCGCTCGTTCTCCTGCTCGGTGATGGGAAGCTCGGACATGCCGCTTACAGCCTACAACCGACGGGCTCGCGGCCTACAGCCTACGATTCCAACGGCTACGGGGTACGGGGTACGGGGTACGGAACATCGGGAACCGGGAACCGGGAACCGGGTCGGTCACAAGGGCGAAAAGTTCGAGAAGGGCGAAGGGCGAGAAGGCAGAGACGGCACCAGACATCTGCCGGATGACCGGTGACCACCGGAGGCCCGGCGAGCTGTCGCGCGGGGGCCTTGACGTAGGCGGAAGGGCGCCCTGTGAACGACAGCGCAGTGCAGGCAGCGATGTCTGCGGCAGACCCTGGCGACTGCCGACCCGCCGAGTGCCCACTGCCGTTCGCCATTCTTCCGAAGGCCGACGGCCGAATGACGAAGGCCGTCCATTTCAAGGCCGAAGGCCGACCGCGACTTGTCGCGCCGAAGCCTTGGCGGAGGCCAAAGACCCAAGGCCCATGGCACAAGGCCCAAGGCCCAAGGCCCAAGGCCGAACTGTTGCCGTCCCGCCCTGTTGACACGCCACAGGAACAAAGTCGAGACTCGCCTCGTCTCCCTCCTGTGGGACGGCCACACCTATGTCAAAACTCGACCTCCTTCAGGGGACGCTGGACCTGATGGTGCTGCAGACGCTGCACACCCTCGGCCCCCAGCACGGCTACGGCATCGCCCGCCGCATCGAGCAGATCAGCGGCGACGAGGTGCTCCTCAACCAGGGCACCATCTACGCCTCGCTCGTCCGCCTGCAGCAGCGCGGCTGGATCACCTCCGAGTGGGGCACCTCCGACAACAACCGGCGCGCCAAGTACTACGCCCTGGCCGCGCCCGGCGGCGCAGCGCTGGCGCGTGAGACGGCGCAGTGGCATCGCATCGCCGGTGTGATGGGGCGGGTGCTGGGCACCGCAGAAGGAGACGGCAAGTGACCGACCGCCTGCGTGAAACCTGGGAGCGCGTGAAGTCGGTCGCGCAGCGTGACCGCCGTGACGCCGACTTCGAAGCCGAACTCGAGTCGCACATGGCGCTGGCGACCGCGGACTTCGAGGCGCAGGGGCTCGGTCGCGACGAAGCCCGCCGCAAGGCCGCGCAGGCGCTCGGCGGACGCGACGCGGCGCGTGAAGGCCACCGCGACGCGCGCGGGCTGCCATGGTTCGAAAGCGTCGTCGCCGACGTGCGCTACGCGCTGCGCCGGCTGGTGAAGGCGCCGGGCTTCGCGCTGTCGGTCGCCGCGATCCTGGCGATCGGCATCGGTGCCAACACCGCAATCTTCAGCGTGGTGAATGCCATCGTCCTGCGGCCCCTGCCCTTCGCCAACGCCGATCGGCTGGTGTGGATCGCACCCGACACCGACAATGAGGGACAGAGCGAGCTGACGTACCCCGTCGCCATCGCCGAGGGCATGGCGCGCGGCAGCACCACGCTCGACGGGCTCACCACCTACTTTCCCTTCTACGGATATTTCGACTTCGTCCTGAGCGGCCGCGGCGATGCCGAGCGTCTGGCCGGCATGCCGGTCGGGCGGGGGTTCTTCGAGATGCTCGGCGTGGCGCCCGCCAAGGGACGGCTCTTCAGCCGCGAGGAGTTGCAGCCGAATGGCCCGAAGGCGATGCTGCTGACGCATGCGACCTGGCAGCGGACGTTCGGGAGCGACCCGACGGTCGTCGGCCAGTCGGTCACCGTCAGCGAGCAGCCCTACACCGTCATCGGCGTGCTGCCGGCATCCTTCGACTTCGCCTCGACGTTCATGCCCGGCGCGCGCGTCGACATGTTCGTGCCGGCCGACTACGAACTGCTGCGCAACGCCGGCAACGTCTTCGCCGTCGTCGGACGCCTCAAACCAGGCGTGCCGCTGTCGGCCGCCCGCGCCGAATTCCAGTCATTGATGCCGCGCATCTCCGAAGCGAACGCCCACGTCGGCACCGTGACCGCACGGTTGACCGCCCTGGATCGCTACGTGAACGCCCGCATCCACAGTTCGTTGCTCGTACTGTGGGGCGCGGTCGGACTCGTGCTCCTCATCGCCTGCGCCAACCTGTCTGGACTGCTGCTGGCCCGCACCGCCTCGCGCAGCAAGGAGATCGCGGTGCGCCTCGCGATCGGCGCAGGACGTGGTCGCATCGTGCGACAACTGCTGACGGAAAGCATCGTGCTCTCCTCGATCGGGGCGGCGCTGGGCATTCCGCTGGCGTACGCGCTCGTGCGCTACGTGAAGGCACGGCCCGGCCTGAGCGTGCCGTTGCTGCACCTGGTCGAAATCGACGGCATGGCGCTGCTGTTCACCGCCGTTCTCGCGGTGGCCTCGAGCGTGTTCTTCGGGCTGCTCCCCGCCGCGCGGATCGCGGCGGGCGACCCGCAGCGGGCGATGCGCAGCCAGACGCGCGGGTCCACGCAGGGCCGCGGTCACGCCTGGCTGCGGTCCGGGCTGGTCGTTGTCGAAGTCGCGCTGGCGTGTGTGTTGCTGGTCGGCGCCGGCCTGATGCTGCGGACGTTCCTGCGTGTGCAGGCCGTCGATCTCGGATTCGCCCCATCGCAGGTCGTCGCCCTCCGTCTCAACACCAGGCCGGGCATGGACAACGGTCCACGGCGCGTGCTGGTGGACGAAGTCACCCGGCGGGTCGCCGCGCTGCCGGGCGTCGAGGCGGCGGGCGTGTCGGATGCGTTGCCGCTCGATCGCAACCGGACCTGGGGCGTCGGCGCGCCGGGGCGCACGTACCCACCGGGCGAGAACCCGCAGGCCTATGTCTACATCACGGGGCCGGGCTACCTGCGGGCCATGAACATCCGGCTTCGCGAGGGCCGCGACTTCACCACGGCGGACACGGCGGACACGGACCGCGTCGCCGTCATCAACGAAACGCTCGCGCAGTCGCTGTATCCGGGCCAAACCGCGGTCGGCCGGGACTTGCAGAACGGCAATCGCACCTTCCGCATCATCGGCGTCGTGAGCGACGTCCGGCAGACCAGCCTCGAGAACGGCCACGACCATCAGATGTACTTCTCCTACACCCAGGTGCGTGATGCCGGACTCGACCTCATCGTCCGCACCAACCTGCCCGCCGCCACGATCGCGCCGGCCATCCGGCGCGCCCTCGGCGAACTGGACCCGAGTCTGTCGGCCACCGATGTGCGCACGCTCGACACGCTGGTCGACCGGGCGATCTCTCCCCGTCGCTTCCTCGTGGCGTTGCTTGGCGGGTTCTCGCTCATCGCCCTGGTCCTGGCCTGCGTCGGCATCTACAGCACCGTCGCCTTCACGGTCGGCGAACGAGTGCGGGAGTTCGGCGTCCGCATGGCGCTCGGCGCCTCCTCCAACGACATCCGCCAGCACGTGCTGCGACAGACGCTGCTCGTCGCCGGTCTCGGTGTCGCGGTGGGAGCCGTCGCCTCGTTCCTCGTCGGTCGGGTGATGGCGAGCCTGCTCTACGAGACCTCGGCAGCCGATGTCACGACCTTCGGCGTCACCGCACTGGTCCTTACCGGCGTGGCAGCCCTGGCGGCCTACATCCCGGCGATGCGAGCGTCGCGGGTCTCGCCGATGGAAGCGCTGCGCGGCGACTAGCGGCGTGACGGCCCGGCTGCCTCCCATGATCTGACGGTCACCGCCGGACAAGTCCGGCGGCTACGTCTGATCGTTCGAGCGCTCGCGCCGCCACTGCCGACTCGCCAACTGCCGATTGCCGACTGCCCGCTGCCCCGCGGCTGCGAGCCACTGCCGACTCACCGAGTCGCTGACTGCCGACTGCCCACTGCCGACTGCCGACTGCCGACGACCGGTGTCTGTACCGCCGTATGATGAAGGTGACTGGCGTGTCGCCTGCCTTGCAGACGCGCCGGCCAGGAGCCCGAACATGCGTGTCCTGCTTCATTCGGTGGTGGTCGCCCTCGTCCTCGGGGGGAGTAGCGCGTCGGCCCAGATCTGGGGACGTCCGGCGGAACCGCGCGGCGGTGGCGTGTGCTTCTACGAGCACATCGACTTCGGCGGCCGCTACTTCTGCGCCCGCGTCGGCGAACAGTTCGACCGCGTCCCACGCGGCACCAACGACGAGATCTCGTCGATGCAGGTGTTCGGCAACGCAGAGGTCACCGTGTTCCGCGCCGACGACATGCGCGGCGACTCGCGGCGATTCTCATCCAGCGTGCGCGACCTGCGTCGCGCTGGCTTCAACGATCGCATCTCGTCGTTCGTCGTGCAGCGGCGCGGCTACGGCAATGGTGGCAACTGGGGCGACGGCGGATCGGGCGGCTGGGACCGCCCCGGCCGTCCCAACCGTCCCGGCTACGGAAACGGCAACCAGTACGGCGAAATCTCGCGCCGCCAGGCCGAGAACATGGTGCGCGTCGCCTACCGCCGCGTCCTCCGTCGCGAGCCCGACGCCGGCGCCCGATCGTGGGTCGACGAGGTGATGCGCCGCAACTGGAGTCAGCGCGAGCTCGAAGCGGCGCTACGCGACACGCCCGAAGCCCGCGAACGTCGGTAATCAGCGACTCACGCGTCGCGCCTCGACCAGTTCGGCCCTGGCCGGCTGGTCGGCGGTGCCCGCGATCTCGAGCAGGGCCGCGTAGTGCGCACGCGCCGCGTCAGTGTGCTGCGCGGCGGTGGCCGCCCGGGCCGCACCCCAGGTCGCCCGGAACCGTCGCGGCTCCTTCGTCAGCGTCGCCTCGTACGCCACCTGTGCGTCGGCCGGACGCCTGGCGGCCATCAACATGTCGCCGAGGAGTTCACGCGCCGGCTTGATCGGGCCTGGCGTGACTGCGGCCTTCTCGGTGGCGTCCTCCATTGCGGCCGCCTCGCCCAGCGCGGCCACCGCCGCATCGGTCTGTCCCTGCGCGAACGAGACCCACGCGGACGCCGCGCGGCGCTGGATGTCGACCTGGCCGCTCCAGTACGCATCCCCGGCCGTCTTCAACCTCGTCGCGATCGCGCCGAGCGCCGCCACGTCGGCCTGCGCGGCGTCGACCTGCCCCAACCGCGCGGCACCCAGCGCTCGTGCGAAGTGCGTGACGGCATCGGCCCACCCGAAGGGCGACGACGTGACCGGCAACGCGGCGGCGTCGGCCCACGCCTCTCGTTCGAGTGCATAGCGCGCCGGGATGGCCGCGAGCGCGTAGTAACCCGCGGCAGGCGGTGCGGCGTTGCCGGCGCCCATGTTCGGCAGGCCGGCAGCCAATGCCGGTATCGCGTCGACGGTGCGACGGGCGGCCGCATCCTGCGCCATCTGGAGGTAGGCGTACGCCTGATAGTCGAGCGCGTGCAGTTCCTCGGCCGGGGCCTTGTCCTTGCGCGCCGCTGCCGCCGAGGCCAGGTTGGTCTCGACCGACTCCTGCCACGAGCCCACCCGCGTGAAGGTGTGCGACGGCATGTGCAGCGCGTGCGGCGCGTCTGGCGCAATCCTGGCGTACCGCCGCGCCGCGTCGAGGGCACGCGGGGCCAGCGGCGGCACGTCGAGACTGTGAATGATGTAGTGGGCCAGGCCAGGGTGCTCGGGCTGGCGCGCAAACTCCTTCTCGAGAATCGCCGCGGCCTTCAGCTGATTCGCGTAGGTCTTGTCGGTCGGCAACGCGCTCTGCGCCAGTGAGAGACCGTGGAAGATGCGCGCCTCGACGTCGTCAGGGTGACGCGCCGCCAGTTCCCCCATCGCCTGTTCGTAGGCCACCAGCCGAGCGTGCGCGGGCATCGTTCCCTCGGCGAACAGGTGCGCCACCGCCGCCAGGTACGCCTTCTCCCGGTCGGTACCAGCGCCACTCGCACGTGCGGCAGCCAGCGCCGCGCGTCCGTGCTCCACCGACTGCGTCGAGCGCGAGGCGGCAAACGGATTGCCCCACCAGCTCATGGCCATCCCCCACTGCGCCATCACGCAGGTCGGGTCGGCCTTCCAGACTTCCTCGAACGTGCGGATGGCCGCCGAATACCAGAACGAGTGCAGGAGCGCGACGCCCTTGTCGAAGGCGTCGCGGGTGGCGGTGGCACACGACGTCGCGAAGTGCACCGTCCCCAGCCGCTCGGTCGGCGCACCACCATGCGCGTGCTGATCGTGGGACTGCGCCGACGCCATCGACGGTCCCGCCGCAAGGCAGATCGTCAGGCCGGCAATCACGCTTCGGAACATCGTCATGGCGGACTCCTTCGCGATTCTCGTGCGACAGCCAACGCGCCCATGCGTGGTGCCGACCCGTGCGGACGGGCTATTCGAGGGATCGCGATCCGGGCGGGGATCCCGACACGAGCCATTGCCGACACGAGAGACATCGCGGAGCAGCCCGAGTTCGGAGGGCCGGACGCGACGCATGGCGCGAGACCTCGTCACGGTACTCCCAACCGTGCCGAGGCGCCATCAGCGGCCGCGATTCAGTTGCCGGTCGGCAGCCGCTCGAGACCGACGAGACGCCACGACCCGGCGGTACGACGGAAGTAGACGTGGGCTGGCGTCTGCCACGCCGACGGGCCACCCTCGGCCCACACCTCGACGCGCAGGAACGCGGGCGATCCCGTTGCCGATGGCGCGATGAGCGACGGGGTCGTGCCCTCGCTCTCCCCAAGGCTGCGGGCCTCGCGCGTGACGTTGTCGAACGCCGCCCATCGTGCCCGGTAGCGCGTGGGAGCCGGCGCCACGCCGGCCCGCACCGCCAGGTTGTCGAACGTCAGGGTGCCTCGCTCGTCGAGCGTGGGCTCCACGATCGGCAACACCGCGGACAGGTAGGCGCGCAGGATGACATCGCGCCGTTCGGCCAGCGCCTTGACGAGGAAGGCCTCCTCGGTGGGAGCCCCGAACTGTCCCGCGGTCACTGCCGCGCGCAACATCTCGTCGGTGATCGTCAGCAGCTTGCTCGCGGCCCAGAAGCGGTCGTCGGCGCGCGCCCGCAGGAACGCGGCGTTGGGCACGCGTGGCTTCCAGGCCGAGGGGTCGAACGTCGTGTTGTCGAGCGGCAGCCGTCCGATCGCGTTCGACTCGTGAAACCGCAGCGTCCGCCACGGCGCGATGCGGAAGCCGAACGACGGCAGGCCGCGCAGCAACTCGCGGCCCTCGTACATGTATTCGAATCCTTCCCAATGCTCGCGCGGGTAGATGCCGCCGGAGCCCAGCGTCGATCCGAAGTCGATGAGGTGATGCCGCACGACCTTCCGCGGTCCGTCGTCGACGAGCGTATCGAGCGCGTTGGTCGCCTTGGCATCGACGTGATTCAGCCACGCGGCGAACACACCGTAACCGCGCAGTTCCCGACGATGTTCGTGCGGCACGACGTCGTTGGGATCGTCCGGCCGCGTGCCGAAGAACGCGATGCCGCCGAGCGGGGTGCCCTCGAGCGCACGGCTCGCAATCACCCGGTACGTCCCATCGCTGTCGCGATCGGCCCGCCCGAGCAGTGCCACGATGTCGTCGCGCCGCATCGCGCGCCGCTGGCCGTTGGCGGGCGTGATGTGCGCATCGGGGGCGATGGTGAGCCGCTTCGGATCCAGCGTCGCGATGTGGTTCTCGGGGACGTGATAGCCGAGCGCCCACATCAACTTGGTCACCGCGACCTCGGTTCCCGTCGACATCGCCCGATACCCCGGCGGATCGAACTTGAGGAACCACATCGTCTTGCCGGCATCGCGGATGGTGAAGCCGGGTGTCACGCCGTCGCTCTTGGCCGACACGACGGTCCAGGTGCCGGCCGCCGGCCCGGCTGAACGGTCCGGGCCGACCGAGACGTCTTTCACGGTCAGCGGCACCTTGCCGGCGCGGTTGCTGAACCAGCTGGAGTCGGGCACCTCGTCGACGGTGTTGACGTTGCGGGCCCGCACGTCCTCGGTGCGATCGCCCGGCCTGGCGAACAGGTTGGTCGCAAGGTCGATGGTGAGATCGATCTCGCGCGCCATGATCCCCGTGGCGTCCTCGGTGTCGGTCTCGACCCAGTGCGGATCGTCGTCGAAGAACTTCGGCAGGGGCGCCGTCGTCGAGACGACGACGCAGGCCAGCACACCGGCCAGCGCCAGCGGCAGCCGAATCGCGATCGGTTTCGTGAGCAGAGCGGTCTCGCGCATCGTCAGAAGGCCGGGCTGAAGGCGAGCACGAGCCCGAAGCCCTCGTCAGTGCGTGCGAGATCGGCGCGCAGAACCGTGGCCGCCGGCGCGTGGAAGCGAATGCCGAGGCCGTACGACCTGCGGAGGCCGCGCAGATCGAGATCGCGGCGGGCCGCCGTCACCTTGCCGGCGTCGTAGAACAGCGCCATGTCGACGAACTGCGACGGCGTCCAGCGATATTCACCCGACACGAGCAGGCTGTGCCGGTCGCGGAAGCGCCACGCCGGATACCCACGCAGCGTGTTGCCGCCGAGATCGGGCATCAGGAAAAAAGGCACGACGCGACCGCCGTCAGTGTCGGTCGTGGCCACCGCCCCGTGGAATGCCAGCACCCAGTTGGCGCGCAGGATAGGAAACGCCTGATCGACCTGGGCATCGACCCGACGGAAACCATACGGTCCCTGGTCGCGCTGCCGGTAGTCCTGCCATTCGATGCGATAGGCGCCACCGCGACGGGTGTAGCCGGGCGAGTCACGCCAGTCGTAGCCGGCGAAGACGCGACTGTGCAGATACGTTGGTGAGGCTCCGAGGCCCGGCAGCGTCGCCGGCGTGAACGACTGCCCTGCCGCATCGTCGCCCTTGCCCGCGTTGGTGTCGACGTGCAGGAACTCCACGCCGCCGCCGACCTCGACGCCGGGAGCCAGCAGCGTACGCACCTCACCACCGGCGCGTCGTGGACTGAAGCCGAACTGGGCGCGTTCGTCGCGGGTGTCGCGCACGCCGAGCTCGTACACGTTGACGGCTGGCGCATCGATCCAGCTCGCCGAGACCGACGGACGCACGCGCCCACCGGCCAGCGCCGGCAGGGCCGCCTGCCCGGCCACCGTCTTGTAGTTGCGAATCGACCAGGCGGCATGCGCGGCGAATCGACCGCTGTCCCTGAACGGCTTGTTCACGCCGACGCCGCCGGCCAGCAACCCGCCGCGCAGGATACTGCCCACCCACGGATAGACCGTCGGGGGGTCGACCAGGAAATCCTCGGCGCGGTCGAGCCAACGCTCCGCAGCGCTCGGTTCGTAGGGCGTCAGGGCGGCGGCCTTCTTCGCGCGAGCCTCGGCGAGTACGTCGGCCCGCGAATCCTGAGCGGAGGCAGATTGTGGAACGAGACCGAGCGAGGCGACGGCCAGCAGCGCGACGCATCGACGCGACCGCTGGCGCGTCGACGATCGTCGGCGAGCGCACAACGACAAACGACGCATCATGGGCGTGCAAGGATACCTCAGCCCTGAGCGCCCTCCGCCAGGCGGGATTGCGCGCGCGGCCCACTCGGCATACGTTCGTTCGAGGATGTTCGCGTCATTCGGCAGGCTTCAACTCGGCGGGGACCACCCTTGGGCACGAGGCGGGCGACGCCTCGTGGCAGGGCTCGCGGTCGGGCTCACCTGCGCGGGCGCAGCGCCCACGGCGCGGGCGGAGTCGTCACCGCGCGTCTTCACCCAGCTCTTCGTCGAATCGACGGACGAGCCCCAGGCAGAACGGGCGACAGTGTTCACCGGGCTGACGCCGCCGATGCTCGAGGGCCTGGTGCTGCCGGCTCCCTCAGCCCTGATTGCCGACC
>DATJTM010000031.1:0-7794 GCA_035503395.1 Luteitalea sp. | reverse complement strand
CCCCTGATCGTGGACAAGCAGGTCATCGGCGTCATCGGCCTCAGCTTCGAGACCAGCCATCGGTTCGACGATGGGGAACGCGCGTTCATGGAGGCCATGGTTCGCCAGTGCAGCCATGCGATCGAGCGCGAGCAGCAGTATCGCGCCCTCCGCACCAGCGAGGCGCAGTACCGCGCGTTCATCACCGCCACCTCCGATGTCGTCTATCGCATGAGTGCCGACTGGCGCGAGTTGCGGCAACTGCAGGGGCGCGAGTTCCTCCCCGACACCGTCGACCCGTCGCGCAGCTGGCTGGAACGATACGTGCCCATCGAGGACCGTCCCAGGGTGATGGCGGCGGTCGACGATGCGATTGCGCGGGGCGCGTTGTTCGAGCTCGAGCACCGGGTCATGCGGACCGACGGCACCATCGGGTGGACGTATTCGCGGGCCATCCCCTTGCGCGATCACGAGGGACGGATCATCGAGTGGCTGGGCACGGCACGCGACATCACCGCGCGTGTTGCCGCCGTGAGCGATCTCGCGCAGCTGACGCAGACGTCGGAGCAGCAGCGTCGCCTGTACGAGACCATCCTCGGCACGACGCCGGACCTCGTGTACGTGTTCGACCTGGAGCACCGCTTCTCGTACGCCAACCGTGCACTGCTCGCGATGTGGGGACGCACGTGGGCGGAGTCGGCGGGCCGGACGTGCCTCGAGCTGGGCTATCCCGACTGGCATGCGGCGATGCACGATCGCGAGATCGAGGAAGTGATCGCGACGCGGCGGCCGATCCGTGGCGAAGTGCCGTTCGACGGCACCAACGGGCGCCGCATGTACGACTACATCTTCATGCCGGTCTTCGGCGAGGACGGTGAGGTCGAGGCGATCGCCGGTACCACCCGTGACGTGACGGAGCGAACAGCGGCCGAGGCCACGCTGCGCGATCGGGAGCAGCGGCTCGCCGAAGCCAATCGCGTGAAGGACGAGTTCCTCGCGACGCTGTCGCACGAACTCCGCACGCCATTGAACGCGGTGCTCGGGTGGGCGCACATGCTGCGCACCGGTCCGCTGCCGCGGCAGGTCGAAGAACGGGCGCTGGCGGCGATCGAGCGCAACGCGCGGGCCCAGGTGCGTCTCGTCGAGGAACTGCTCGACGTGTCGCGCATCATGACCGGCAAGCTCGTGGTGCGGAGCGACGTCGTCGACCTGCGCCGCGTGGTCGCGGATGCGGCCGATGCGGTGCGCCCGGCAGCCAAGGCCAAGCGCCTCGCGCTGCTGGTCACCGTGCCCGACGTGCCGGTGGCCGTCGTCGGCGACGCGCAGCGCCTGCAGCAGATCGTGTGGAACCTGCTGTCGAACGCCGTCAAGTTCACGCCGGACCAGGGTCGCATCGACGCGGAGCTGACGTTCGCGACTGGACTGGCCGTCGTCGAGGTCCGCGACACCGGTGAAGGCATTCCGGCCGCGTTCCTGCCGCGTGTATTCGAGCGCTTCCAACAGGCCGACAGCGCGCCGACGCGCCGGCACGGCGGCCTCGGGCTCGGGCTCGCGCTCGTCCGTCACCTCACCGAAGCGCACGGCGGCACCGTCGACGTCGCAAGCGCCGGCGAAGGGCATGGCGCCGTGTTCCACGTCCGCATTCCGCTCGCGTCGTCGTCGCTGTCGTGACGCGCTTTACCTACCTGGGTGGCTGCGGCGCGTCCTCGATCTTCACGACCGTGACCTCGTAGTACAGCGTCGCGTTCGGATCGAGGCCGACGGGATAGTTGCTCCGCTTGCTCAATGCCGGCGGAATCACCATCCGGCGGCGCTCGCCGACCTTCATGCAGGTCACGCCCTCGTCGAGCCCGTCGATCACCTGCTTGCCGCCGAGCAGGAACCGCACCGGCGCCCGCCCATCCGTTGTGAAGTGCACGCTGCCGTCTGGCAACGCGGTTGTCTCGCGGATGCTGACGTACTGACCAGGCCTGGCCGAGTCGCCTACCCCCTTCTGGACGATGGTGTAGCTCAGACCGGAGGCCGTGACGACCGGCTGCAGCACCGCGCGTGGCGCGCAGGCGACGACTACGATCACGGCGAGGGCGATGGAGGCTGGCCGAAGGATGCGCATGTGCGAGTCCATACGTACACCAGGTCTGACGTGTTTCGCGCGTCGGGCCGCGTTGGGACAACGGGCCCTACCTCAGGTACTTCGCCGACCAGCGGCCTGCGCGCCACGGCGCACGGACACCGCAGCACGACGCGAGCAGAGCTAGCGGGGGGCGCGGTTGGCGAGCAGGGTCTTCACGGCGCCGAGCAGCTCGACGTCGCGAAACGGCTTGGCGAGCCGGACATGCGGTCCTGGCTGACGGGTCAGCTTCAGCTCGTCAATGGCGCCGGAGATGAAGACGATCGGCAGGTCCGGGCGGAGCTGCCACAACAGGAACGCGAGGCGACCGCCGCTGATCGACGGGATGAAGCGGTCGAGGATCGCGAGGTCGAACGCAGACGGATCGTCGGCGAAGTCGCCGATGGCCGACTCGCTCGCCGTATGTGGTGCCACCTGGAATCCCGCCAGGCTCAATTGCCTGGTGATGATGGTGGCGACCGTGAAGTCGTCGTCCACCAGCAGGATTCGGCCGGCAGCGGCGCCGGCGGGTGTGGCTGCCGAAGGCCCGGCGCAGGACACGATCTCTCTCACGCGTCCTACCAATCGGCAGGTCCGCGAAAACCTTCAATAGTGTGATTTCAGGCGCAAATCTGTCGGTGACGAGCCGTCAACCTTCCGGTGCCTGCCGCGTAATGCTCCTGCAGGGGGCACTCGATGCACGCTGTCTGGAAGGACCTGGCCTACGCCTGGCGACGTCATCGCCGCGACCCGGCCCTCGGCCTGATGGTGGTGGCGACGCTCGGCCTGGCCGTCGGGCTCAACGCCAGCGTGTTCGCCATCTACACCGCGGTCGCCCTGCGGCCCTGGCCGGTGCCGGCGCCCGATCGCGTCGTCAACGTCTACGCACTGCCTGACTCGCGTCCCCGCGACGCGGTGGCCATCGGCGCGTCGCTCGCGCAGGTCCGCTTCCTGGATACGGAGGCGCGCCTGCTCGAGGGCCTCGCCGCCACCCGCGACCTCTCGCTGCGACTCGAGGGTGGGAACACGAACCGCGGAACGCCGGCGCAGGCGGTGACGGGCGGCTTCTTCCGTGTCCTGAAGGTGGGCATGGCCAGAGGTCGCGGCTTCCTGCCCGAGGAGGAGGTCTCCGCCTCGCCCCGGGCCGTCGTCGTGCTCGCGCATCGCACCTGGCAGATCGTCTTCGCCGGCGACGAGAGCATCGTCGGGCGCCGCATCCGCGTCGACGATGTGCCGTTCACGGTCGTCGGGGTGGCGCCGGAGGACTTTGGCGGCACCAGTGACCGACATGCGAGTGCCTGGGTGCCCTTCGCGGCGCTGCGCGTGCTCCGTCCGCTCGACAAGGACGTCGTCCCACTGCTGGACTCGCCGGCGTACTGCTGCGCGTCGGTCTTCGGGCGGCTGCGACCGGGCGTGTCGCCGGAGCAGGCGACGACGGAACTGAGCGCGCTCGTCGGGGGCTACGCGCGGGAGCACGGCCTCGCCCCCGGTGGCGTGCACCTGACGGACACGGCGATGCTCTCGCATCCCGGATCATGGAGCCAGGCGGGACTCGTATTCGGCTTGCTGCAGGGCGCGATGCTGCTCGTCCTGCTTCTTGCGTGCGCCAACATCGGCAACCTGCTGCTGGCTCGCGGCCTGTCGCGCCAGCACGAGATCGGCATGCGCCTGTCGCTCGGCGCGTCGCGAGCGCGATTGATCCAGCAGCTGCTGATCGAGTGCGTGCCGCCCGCACTGATCGGTGGCCTGGTCGGCCTGGGACTCGCGAACGCGATGCCCGGCTGGTTGCTGGCTCAGATCACGGATTCGCCGATGAACCTCAGTCTCGCGCCCGGAGTCGAAGGCCTCGGGTTCACGCTGCTCACCACGATCGCTTCGGTCGTGGCCTTCGGTCTCGCGCCCGCGCTGCACAGCACGCGCACCGATCTGCTAGTAATCACCCGCAGCCGAGCGTCCAGTCCGCGCCTGCGTCTCCGCAGCGTGCTGCTCGCAGTCCAGGTGGCGGCTTGCGTGGTGATGCTCGTGAGCGCAGCCCTGATGATTCGCGGCATCCAGGCCGTGGCGCACCGCGACCCGGGGTTCAGGGTGCAGGGCCTCGACGTGCTGCAGTTCGAGGTGCCAGCTGGCGCCTACGGCGAGGAGGAGTCCGGCGCACTCGTCCGCACGCTGCGCGCCTGGCAGGACGCGTCCGAAGCGCGAACGGCGCTCACGCGAACGCATCCGCTCTCGGAGGGGCGTCATGCCACGAGCGTGCGGCTGGCAGACGAGCCGGTGGCTGCCGATCGCACCGTCACCATGCAGCAGGTCGACACCAGCTACTTCGATGTCCTCGGCGTGCCGCTCGTCGCCGGACGCGCGTTCACGCGCAGCGATGGTGCGGACGCGGTGATCGTCAACGAGGCATTCGTGCGTCGCTGGCTGGACGGACAGGCGCCAGTGGGGACGGCGCTGGTGATGGCGGGCGACTCACCGCGGCGCATCATCGGCGTGGCGCGCGACGCACACTTGCAACAGCTGGACCGCGTCGAGCCGATCGCATTCGAGCCAGTAAGTACGGCCAATGTGCCGCGCCTCATCCTGCCGTCGACGCCCGGGCTGGCTGCGTCCGTGACGGCCGCCGTGCAGCGCCTCGACCGGCGCATCGTCGTCCGGCGCGTGTCGATGGCGACGATCGTCGAGGACCACATGAAGGATCCACGGCTGGCGTCGCGACTGGCGGCGGCACTGGGACTGGTGGCGTTAATCCTCGCGTCGATGGGGCTGGCCGGCGTCTGCGGCTATCTGGTCAACCAGCGGACCCGCGAGATCGGCATTCGCGTGGCACTCGGCGCCACCGCGTGGGACGTGATGCGGCAGGTACTCGCGACCGTCGGCCGGTCAGCGGCCTGGGGCCTCGCCAGCGGCGCGCTGGCGGCCGCCGTCGTCGCGTGGCTGGTCGTCTCGACGCTGCCCGGGGTGCGGCTGGTCGACCTCAGCGCGTACGGGAGCGCGCTCGTCGCCCTGTTGGTGGGCGGGCTGGCCGCCAGCTGGCTGCCGGCCCGCCGGGCGTTGCGCATCCAGCCGTCGGAGGCGCTGCGCCAGGAATAGTGCTGACGCGATCAGGGCTTGGTGCTGGTCGGTACGTAATCGACCACGAACGCGTCGACGAAGATGCCGCTGCCACGCAGCAACTGGCCGAATTTCACGTGCTCGGGGTGCGGCAGGTAGGCGTCGCGGGCGGCGGCGTCCTTGAACGTCAACAGGAAGACGTGCGTGAAGCCCTGATTCTTGTTCTCCGGGCTGTTGTTGACGCCGTCCTCGAGCGCCAGGATGCCGGGAATGCTGGTGGCCAGCTTGCGGATGGCATCGGTGATCTGCTGAATCTGCGCGGGCGTGGCCTCGGGCTTGTACTTGAAGACGACGACGTGGCGGACGGTCTGCGTCTTCGCCGCCTGGGCCTGCGAACGGGCGACGAAGGGCGTCGCCACCAACGCAGCGAGCAGGACGACGGACAGCCACACCTTGACCAGCGACGGACGGGTCATGCTTGCTCCTCTGTAGCGGCCCGCATGAGGCAGGCCGGCGGTTCAACCGTGCCGCGCATTGTAGCGGGACTTCGGGTACGGTAGTGGCCATGAGCGATCTCGCAGACCTCCTCTCGCGCAACCGTGCCTGGGCTGCCGACGTGACCCGGCGCGATCCAGATTTCTTCGCGTCGCTGGTGGCCCAGCAGTCGCCGCAGTACCTGTGGATCGGCTGCTCGGACAGCCGCGTGCCGGCCAACCAGATCACCGGCCTCGCTCCTGGCGAACTGTTCGTGCATCGCAACGTCGCCAACATGGTCGTCCACACCGACCTGAACTGCCTGTCGGTGCTGCAGTACGCCGTCGACGCTCTGAAGGTCCGCGACGTGCTGGTCGTCGGCCATTACGGGTGCGGCGGTGTGAAGGCGGCATACCAGCACGTGTCGCTGGGCCTGATCGACAACTGGCTGCGCCATATCCAGGACGTGCGGGAACGGCACGATAGCCACCTGCGTGGCGCCGGCGACGAGGCCGCGACGATCGATCGGCTCTGCGAACTCAACGTCATCGAGCAGGTGCGCAACGTGTGCCTGACGACGATCGTCCGCGATGCGTGGGACCGCGGACACGCACTGACGGTGCACGGCTGGATCTACAGCGTCGCCGACGGCTTGCTCAACGATCTGGGCTGCAGTATCTCGTCGGCCGACGCGATCGACGGGGCGCACGCCACCGCCGTCGCACGCGTGACCGCACGCCGGTGACCACGTAGGTCCTCCTCCGTCATTTCGTAGCGGCCCGACTTGTCGGGCCGTTCCGTCGCGCGCCTCCGCCTCTAAGGAACCGGCCGACAAGTCGGCCGGCTACGGATTGCCGTCGATGTTCTGGATCTGGCGGGTAGGGGCACGTCCCCGACGTGCCCATTGCGTCCGCGCCGGCCGTCCAGGCCGGCGACCGCTGCAATCGTAGCGGGAACCTTCCGGCGCCGTTGGTGTCGAACACCGGCACACGCGTCACGGGAGGCAGGATGCTCGAAGTCCGGCACGTCTGGAAGCACTACGGCGGCACGGCCGCGGTGCGCGACGTTTCATTCCAGGTCGAACCCGGCGAGATCGTCGGCTACCTCGGTGCCAACGGGTCCGGCAAGAGCACCACCGCCCGCATGGTCACCGGCCTGCTCGACCCGAGTCGCGGCGCGATTCACTTCGAGGGCAAGGACATCGCCGCCGACCTGGTCGGCTACCGGCGCCGCCTCGGCTACGTGCCAGAAGAACCGTCACTCTACGGTTACCTGTCTGGCCGGGAATACCTCGAACTCATCGCCCAGCTGCGCGCCTTGCCCGATACGGTGCTGCACCGCAAGATCCCGGCGCTCCTCCGCCTGTTCGGCATCGTCGACGCCGCCGAACTCGACATCAGTGGGTACTCGAAGGGCATGAAGCAGAAGCTCCTGCTGATCGCCGCCCTGCTGCACGATCCGGATCTGCTGGTGCTCGACGAACCGGAGTCCGGCCTCGACGTCACCGCCGTGCTCGTGCTCCGGCATCTCGTGGCGACGCTCGCTCGCCAGGGTCGCGCCATCCTCTACAGTTCGCACGTGCTCGACAGCGTCGAGCGGGTCTGCTCGCGCGTGCTCGTGCTGCACGAAGGTGCGTGCGTCGCGGCCGGGACGCCGCAGGAACTGCGCACGCTGCTGTCGCAGGATTCGCTGGAACGCGTGTTCGCCCAACTGGTGCTCCGGCAGGATCCCGAACGCACCGCGCTGGACATCTTCGACGTCGTCAGCGGCGGGAGCGCGGCGTGACCATGACGCCGATGCGGCGGCTGACCCGGCATTTCGTGCGGGGCTATCTGTCGGCCGACGGCGGGGTCGGCAGCGACAAGCCGGCAGCGATCGTCGCGGCAACGCTGGTGTCGCCCGGTCTGTTCGTCACCGTACTGCTCGCAGCCAAGTACGTCACGACACCGTGGCCGCTCCCCGCCGAGACGGCGGTCGGCGGGTTGTTCGACCGGTTGTTGTTCCACTGCGCGGCGTTCGTCCTGCTCACGCTGGTCGCCCTGATTCACTGGGACCGGCTCGCCCTCGACGCGCGCGATGCGGCCATCCTCGGCGTGCTGCCGCTGTCGCACGGGCAGATCGTGCGGGCCAAGTGGACGGCGACTGCGGCGTTCGGCATCGGCGCCGCGGCGCTCGTCACGACA
>DATJTM010000030.1:0-13385 GCA_035503395.1 Luteitalea sp. | reverse complement strand
CGAGTCGAGCACCCCTCCGAGCAAGGCATCGATCTCGCGCTGGAGTGCGTCGGGTGAGAGTCCTTCCAGGCGACTCCGCAGCGAGTCGAGCAGGTCGGGGCGCAGCCATCGCGTGACGTACGCGTCGAGCGCGGCCAGGTCGGCCACCAGCCTCTCGCACGCCGCGCGAACGAGCGCCGAGAACGGCTCGGCCGCCAGGGTGCGCGCGATGAGGCCGTCGAGTTGCGCGTCGATCTCCTCGTACATCCGACGACTGACGGCATCGATGGCCTCGCCGAGGTGCGACAGGTCGTCGATGCGGTCGATCGCGTCGTGCAGGTGACGCTGCAGCGTGTCGAGCGCCTCGTCGAGTGGCCAGGCGCGATCCTTTAGCCCTTCGTCAGGGGACCACGCCTGCTCCGGCGCCTGCTCGAACAGCTCGCGCCAGCAGTCCTCGATGGTCGCCAGCACGTCGAGCATCGTCCGGAAGGCACGCTCGGCCACGTCCCGCAGGCGGCCGAGGACCTCCACCTGTGTCAGCGTCGGGAGCGTGTCGGCAAGCGTTCGTAATGTGTCCTGACAGCCGGTGCGCCCCGTGTCCAGCAGGATGCGCGCCGGGTCCACGAGGGCGCCAATCCACCCACGCACCACGTCGGCAATGCGCTGGTCGAGACCGCCCCTCGCGAGGAACGCCGCGGCCTCCACACCCAAAGAGTCGAGCACACGCCGCGCTTCCGACACGAGTGCCGCCTTCTCGGGCGGATCCTGGACCGTACTCCAGTCGGCTAGCGCGGCAATGCCGCGCTCGGCCTGATCGAAGGCGTCCGACACGGCGACATTCACGCGTCGCAGGTCCTCGGCGACCTCGTCGAGCCGCAGGAGCACCTCGCCCGGCAGGCCACGGACGACTCGAAGACTGCCGCGCGCACTCACTGCGCCCGCCAGCACGTGGTGCAGCAGGGACCGCAAGGCGGCGCGCACCTGCACGATGTCGTCGCCGACGACGCGCGTGGCCTCCTCGCGGAACTGCCGCTCGATCCGATGCAGTGCGGCGCGCACCTCAAACCTGGTTTGTGACGCCGCGTTCCTGAACTGCGCGCTCACCTGCTCGGCCAGCTGCTCGCAGATCTTCCCCGAACCGATGGCGGCCTTGATCGTGCTGTACGCGTCTTCGGCCTTCTCGAGCTCTTTGCGAAACGCCGCCGCCGCTGCTCCGTAGTCGACCGACGGGTTGGAGGACAGGAACCCGTCGAAGGCGTTCTCGACATGCCCTCGCAGGTTGCTCAGCTCTCGGCTGCCGACCGACGCCGTCGCAGCCTCGACGATGGCGCCGCGCATCAGCAGGACGGTGCGAGGCACGGCCAGCACGACGTCGCCGGTCGTGCGCGACGCCACGTAGTTCACCGGTGCCGGCGCCGGCTGCAGTCGCAAGGTGAACGGCGCGACCCCTGTCGAAACTGGATGATCAGTCGCGTTCCACCGGCGTGGGTCGGCGGCCACTTTCCCGACGTCCTCGACGGGGGGTGGCTCCAGCGAGTCCGGGTCCACCGCCATGAAGTCCACGCCCTCGACGGCCGGCCAGGTATCGCTGTCGCTGTCCCAGGCCGGTTCGGTGCCGGTGAAGAAGCACAGCTTGTCCGGATCGTCGATGGCCAGGAGGACCCTGTCGTCGGCAGTGACGCCGGCGCCCTGCAGATGGATCGTCGGCTTCGGATAGACGTCGGCCGGCGCGGCGCCGCGGAGCCACAACGGGACCATCCAGCCGATGTCGCCGACATCCCGGCCCCAGCGGCTGTTGACGCGGATGCGCGGCGGCTGGCCATCGGCAAAGAGCGCGCCGAGGACGAAGCCGCGCGATGCCGCCGGCGCATCGCGTTCAGGGAACGCACGCTCGGTCTCGAGGATCTCGATGTACTCGTCGACCTTGCGCAACACCGGATTGCCGACCAGCGGATGCTGCTCGCCGGCGAACTGGCGTGAGGCTGCCACCGTGCGCTCGTACACGATGACGTGCTTGGCCTTGTTCCAGAGCACCCCGATGCGTCCGAGTCGTTCGATGGTGATGGTCGACGCGCGGCCCATCTCGACACGCGCAATCACCGCCGACAGGCCCCGGTCGAACACCGCCCGCTGCTGTCCCCAGCCCCCCAGCGACGAGAAGAAGAGATCAGAGAGCGTGGCGGCGTAGGAGTCCGGCGTTCGTGCGACCGCATTGAGGACGTTTCGTGACTCGAATCCCCACGACCACCCGCCCGCCAGACCATCGGGCGTGAAATACGACGGCGGAGCCCCCGAGGGCAGGGGGTCTGGAGAGCCCGGCAGCGGGTAGCGCAGCTTTGCCGTGTCGCGCAGGCGGATGCGCAAGCCATCGGCCTCGGTCAGCAACAGCCTGTCCTGGTCCGACGACCACGCCTCGAGCACCGCCAATCGCGAGCGGACGATGCGGCGCAGCTTCAACCAGAGGGTCCGGCTCGCATCGTGCAGCGCACCTTCGGCAGGGGTGTGCGGCCACGGCAGTGCGCGGTCGGGCGTACCCGGCCACTCACCCATGCGCGCGGTGAGCTCGCTGACCTGCATCCCCGACGGGCGGAAGCGTGCAGAGAGGCCGTACAGCAACTCGACGCGACCTTCGATCACGTTGAGTCCGGCCCGCGCTTCCGTCAGGCGGCGCAGGTTCCATGCCGGCTCGACGAATCGCTGGTCGACATGCGGCGCGCGGAGCTGCAGTCGGGCCGGTGGGGTGAACCGGAAGTCGAGTGGCCGACCGGGCGCCACGTCGTCGTCCTCGCGGCGCCGGTGCATCGCTTCGCCGACACCTTGTGGCGGCAGCAGGAGGCCGAATCCGCCGCTGTCGCCGCGCAGTTCCCAGCCAGCGCCCGTCGACGCGCGGTTGGTCCAGTTGCCGAGGTCCGCCGACTCGGCCGCGCCCGCACCGACGCTGAGGAGCGGCGGTTCGACCAGGGCGACCAGCCACGGCTGGGAATCGAGGATCAGGGCACGCGGCGTCGTGCCTCCCGTCGACGCCACCTCGCGCAAGGTGAATGCGATGGTCTGCGACTCGCCTGGCGCGAGCACCTCGAACACGTGCAGTCTGTAGCGCGCCGTCCACGGAGTTGCCGTCGGCGGATCCAGGGTGACGACGAGCGGACGATCGCGCCGGTACTTGACGAGATCGGCTTCACCGACGAAGGCATCAGCGTACTCCTCGTCGATGGAGTCGTCCTGGCTGCCGGGAGCGATGGCCGCCACGCCGATCGCCAGGCGCACCGAGCGGTAGCGGACACCGCGCGCCACGAACGGCCTCGCGTCGTCCAACGACAGCCATGCGACGCAGGCGCTCGCATCGGCATCGAACGCCAAGCCCTCGATGCGGTCATTCTGGTCGTCGCTGGAGCGCGATGCCGGCAGCAGCTGCAGATCGAGCGCGCCGAAGCGCACCGGCTGTGGTGTGACGACCGACGGCGGACCACCCGGCCTCGGTGGCTTCACCTGTTCGAGGCGAAACGCGAAGCCGATCCCGTCATCCGACGACGGTGCGAGTTCGTTCCCGACGGGAAGCGTGTGGCACACGCACTCTGCGCGGACTGCTGTGCCATCCGTGCGAAAGATCGACCCGAACGTCGCGCTGGCTCGGGCGGCAGGACGTGCGACGGGGGCAGGCTGTGCCTCGCCATCGAACGGCGTCACTCGCCGCGCGACGATCGTGACCGCGTTCTGGTCGCCGACCGCCGCCGGTCCGCCGGCCTTGTAGTCGGAGCGCTCAAGCGTTCCTTCCGAGGACCGATCGATGAAGGTCCACCATGTGTTCCACGTCAGGGGCCCGGTGTCGTCCGGATTGCGCAGCGTCGGCAGGACGGTCAACGGTCGGCCTGCGTCGACCAGCGAAATGGCGTCCTGCACGGGACGTACGACGAGCCGTTCCCACGCGGCGAAGACGGCCGACTGCGGAACCTCGATCT
This sequence comes from Luteitalea sp., assembly GCA_035503395.1. Taxonomy (GTDB): domain Bacteria; phylum Acidobacteriota; class Vicinamibacteria; order Vicinamibacterales; family Vicinamibacteraceae; genus Luteitalea. The sequence continues at coordinate 9,447 of DATJTM010000030.1, read as the reverse complement.
GCACGAGCCAGTGCGTGGTCTCCCCGGTCGTCGTCCAGGCGTCCTCCCACGGCAAACGCTGACTGATGGTGAGGTGACGGACGGCGACGTCGCCTTCGCGGTTGACGGGCAGGTCGGTGCCCTTGAACTCGAGGTCCCAGGGGCCGAGCGCGTGCTTGCCGTCGTCGACAGCGAGGTCGGCGCGGCGCTCGATCGCGAACGAGGCGTGCGCCTGCGCGCGTTGCGTCTCGTCGCGTGGTTCGACGAAGCGCGTCCTGACATGCCACACGAGCTTGCCGGCCACAGTGCCGAGCGCAGGAGTCAGGGCGAGAAGAGTGGGGTGCAGGTACGCCGGCGCTTGAGGATTGCCCCTGAACGTGAAGTCCAGCGACGCGCTCCGCAGTCCACTCGCGGTGAGCCGGATCGGTGTCACGGACCTGGCGCGACCCAGCTCGCACTTGCGCAGCGTGACCTGCGGAGCAGCGGCGGTGGCTTCCAGTTCGAGCTCGAAATCACTCGACGTGCTGCCCGTGTCGATCTCTGGAAGAAAACTGCGGAGCCTGCCCTTGATCGTGTGCCGCTGCCCGCTTGTCGACAGTGCCAGACGGTCGAGCACCGGAAGGGCGAAGAGGCGAACCTCCGGCGCGCCGGGATCGAAGAACCAGAGCAGTCGAGTGTCGGCCAGTGCGGCCGAGTCGGTCCGCTCGATGCGGCCGGCGTTCCAGCGCAGCTCGAAGACCGTCTGCCGCCTGGCATTCCATCCACGGACGATGACTGGCGTGCCGCTCATCGATCACACTCCCGCGGCGACCATCAGGGTGGGTCGTCGCGTCTGCTCGGGTTCAGAACGGACTCGCGCCAAGGCCGGTCGTGTCCAGGGCGAAGCTGTTGCGCCGTGCCGACAGCTTGCGGCCGGTCGGATCGTCGGGATGCGGAAGCGATTGGAGCGCCCCGCACGAGAAGGCCTGGTCGAAGCGCCTGAGGATGCGCGCGCCACAGTTCGCCTTCAGCGCGACGAGCAGCCTGGCTTCTTCATCGTCCTTCCAGTCGTCTGTCGGCTTGGCGAGGTCGATTCGCGCAGACTTGATCGCGTGGGCCAGTCGTCCTGTCGGCTTGCCGTCCGCGAGCATCGTCGATGGCGACAGGACATGCCATTCCATGAGCAGCACGGCGCTCTGCTCGGACGTGAAGACGTCGCTCAGCCTGGCGGGCGCCCCGCCCTTGCGCTTGATGCCGGCGCCAGCAGGCGCTGCCCCGATGTCGCGTAAGCGGAAGCGGGCCATCTTCCACATCGCACGTTGCAGGCTCACCTTCGTGCGGGTTGCCATCAGGTAGCGGTGGAACCAGTGCCACGAACGGAAGAAGTTCAGGCGGTCGGTGTCCATCGGGACGAGCTCGGACGTGGCGACCTGGTTCTTCAACACGACGTGCTTCAGTCGTGAGTTGTATTTGCGCTGATCGCGGTTGAGCATCGCAGGCGACAACCAGGCGTCGGCAGGCGCCACGTCGGATTCCTTGAAGGTGATCGGTAAGGTGTTGGCGTCTTCTTGCCTGGCAAAGGCGAGGAACGCTTCGAGTTCGCCGAGACTGACCTTGCCCTTGTCCAGGCGCGCCAGCGTCCAGTGACAGAGGCCGAGCGACAGCAATGCGTCGTCCCAGCAGTTGATGCTGTCGAAGAATCCGCCGCATTCGACCTCCGCGACCGCCCGAACGACGCGGTACGTGGTCCTCCCTTCGCGGCTCAAGAGGTCGTACCGGTCGCCCGTCAGGCGCTCCGGCGTGACGGGCAGCGCCCGCTCGCCCAGGCCCGACATGGGGCCGTCCTGCGCCTTCTCGCCATCGCGGGGTGGGGCGTAGTTGTGGCGGCCGAGCAGCAGTCGATCGCCGCCGTCCTTGAACGCCGAGTAGTGCGCGTCGGTGTCGTAGTGCTTGGTGAAGTCACGCACGAAGAGGCGGCGCCCCTTGGTGTGGGCGTCGTACTCCTTGGCTTCGTTCCACAGCCAGACGTTCTCGGCCACGGGCCGATCCGCCACGCGGCCCCACCACGCGGTCGTGTTCACCGTGATCCTCGCGGCGCGCCAGCATTCGACGACAACCGGGCAGCGCAGCCCGGCGGCGTGCCAGACGTCGATCAGCTCCTTGGTGCGGTCCGTCAGTTCTCCCGTGACCTGTTCGGCCAGACGTTGGGTCGGCGTGAGGGGATGCGAGGCCAGCCGGTCGGCGTACACGGGCCTGCTCTGGTCGACGATCCGCGCGGCGTGCTCCAGGCGCGCATACGTCTGGAACTCTCGGAGGGCCAGCTCGAGGCGGAGGGCCGGCGTTGCGAACGAGCGATGAACGAAGACGAAACCGAGGTCGGCCAGCTTGTCGACGATTGCATCAGGCATCGGGGCGTCCAGAGGGTCGGGAGCAGATCGACTCGCATTCGTGTGGTGCGGCTACGTCGAAGGCGGGGAAGAGGCCTTGACCCGCGCCGTCGCCAGGTTCACCGCTTCCCCCGCGTCGAGGCGCCCGAACCCGGTCCTGTCGCTGTGCCCCGCCTGGTCGTCCGGTTTCGAACACGGAACGCAGGCGCGCTGCATGAGATCGCGCAGTTCGACGGCCGTGAGGTCTGGCGCGATGGCAAGCACCAGCGCGGCGATGCCGGCGGCAATCGGCGCAGCATACGAGGTGCCACTGTGTGGCGCCAGCGCCTGGTCCGGCAACAATCCCAGGACTGCATGACCAGGTGCCAGGAATGCGAGCTGAGGCCCCTGCCCGCCCGGACGTCGCTCGCCCTTCGGTCCGCACGCACCCACGGGAATCGTCAGCCCCGACGCGTTGACCTCGTCGATCGCTATCGGGCCGTCTTCGTTGGCGACGGCCCAGAAGACCGGCGTGCCGCGCCCGCCACGTCCCGACACACTGGCGAAGCGCAACGCGTCGTGCAGGACGGAACGAAGATGCCAAGGGCCCGAGTCGGGCCCGAGGCTGCAGTCGATGACATCAGCGGGCGTGCGACCTGTCGTATCGGTGTCATCACGGCCCTCGAGGTCAGGCGCGGTCGCGTAGGCGATGGCTCGTGCGAGCGTGACCTGGGAGCCGAGGCTGTCGCCAAGGCAGGCGATGGGCATCAACGACGCTTCGGGTGCCACGCCGCAGCCTGCGACGCCGTTGTCGGCACGGGCGATCGCCAGACTGGCGCAGAAGGTCCCGTGTGCGCCGGGTGGGAGGGCACGCGTGCGGACGAGCCGAGCATCGTGGAACGGCGTGATTTCGAACATGGCGGCGTCCGCCGTGACGGCGGGGGCGATGTCCGAAAGGCCGAGGTGGAAGCCGTGGTCGATCATCGCGATGGTCACGCCCGCGCCCTTCGTCGCGTGCCATGCGTCGATCGCGCTGACGCCGGACGACGCGAACCTCGCGTCCCTGGCGGCGGGGTGCCATTGCCACTGCCGCTCCTGTTCAGGGTCCGGCCCGCGTGCGCCGATCGGCTCGAGCAGATCGACTTCGGCGTACCGCACGACGCGGGCCGGCGCCTCGTCGTGGAGGCGCTCGGCGAGGTCGAAGACGTCGCGGCCTGACGGCGCCATGACGACCCTCGCTTGAGCAGCGAAGCCCAGGCGGCGTACGGTCACGCATTCGTATCTGGCGAGGAGGTCCTCTGCGGCGGCGTCTGCCACATCATCGCCAAAGCCGACGGTGATGGCGCCGGTCGTGACGACAGGGCGACCGGACTGCTCCTCCTCCAGCACCTGCAAGGTGCTCGTCGATGGCGCCAGCGACCGTGTACGCCACGGCCTCTGCGTAAGGGGCCCAAGCCCGCGGAGTGCACGCTGCAGGTGTGGGTACGACGACTCGCGCAGGATGTCCTCGGCCGTGCCCCTCCGGACCAGCGTGACTTCGCGGCCTCCCCACGCACGGCAATTCGCGGTTCGCTTCGGCATCGATGGGCCTACGACACGTCGACCCCGGAGCAGTACTTGCCCCGCGTCGGTTCCGCCGGGGTGGTCTCCTCGACGCCGCAATGGGGCCGGACGTCCTTGAACGCGAGGATCAGCTCCGGCTCGCCGATGACGGCTGTCGCGCCGCGCCCGCCCGTCGCGTGCATCTCCGCGATCGTCGCCAGATAGCGCGCCAGGTTACGCAATCGCCGCCGGTCGCGCCGCCACACGGCGTCGCCCCGAGGGTGCGACAGCGAGATCGCAAAGTCGGCCGCGAAGAGTTCAACAAATCGCTCCAGAGCGTCCGGAGCGATCGGAACCTGCGCCGCGTCTTCAATCCAAGTCCGGAACTGCTCGAGTGCTTCGCGAAACGGGTACTCGGCCATGTGCCTCCGACGTGTCGCGGCAGGTGCCGCGTGGGGGTGAGAACGTCGGATGCGGCTCAAGCGGACAGCGGGCTCAGGCGGTCCTGGTGGACGATGGCGCGTAGAGCCTCGGCGAACTCGGTCGCCGACTGGAATCGCTGATCCCGAGACGGATGCAGTGCGCGCGCTGCGAACATCTTCAGGCCTCGAGGCGCCTGCTCGGGCAGCTGCATCGCTCGCGTAACCGCCGTCGTCCGGATGTTAAGGAACACTCGTCGCATCGTCGGCGCCGCGAATGGGTGTGGGCTCCCTAGCATCTCGAGCAGGACTAGCGCCAGCGCCCACAGGTCGTCGTGTGCCGACGGCATCGCGCCGTCCAGGAGCTCGGGCGACAGGTACAGAGGGGTACCGGCAAGCCCTGTGCGCGTGTCACTTAGGTCCACCGGTGCCTCATGCGAGGTGCTCTGGCTGGCTACATGCGCAGCGAGGCGAGACAGGCCGAAATCGAGGAGCTTTGGCCGGCCCGACGCGTTGAACCCGATGTTTGAGGGCTTGATGTCCCGGTGCAGGAACCCGTGCGTGTGCAGCGCGTGCAGCCCCTCGGCGAGCGTGAGCACGCTGACGATCGCCTGCGAGGGATCGAAAGGCCTTGTCCGCAGTCGGTCGACGACTGTGCCTCCGGGCAGGTACTCGACGACGAGGATCGGCGTCCGTCGCCACACTTCCAATCCGAAGATGGTCGCCAAGCAGGGATGCTCCACGGCCGCCATCGCGCGCGCTTCCGCGCGCACGGCGCCGGGCTCGACGGCCGAGAGGCGCGGCAGGGTCTTGAGCGCCACCCGCCTGTCGAGCGCGACGTCATGCGCCAGATAGACCACGCCCATCCCACCGCGGCCGAGCCGACGGGACACCAGAAACTTATCGGCAACCCTGGCAGGCAGGGATGCCAGTGCCCGCATACTCGAGGCGCACGCGCAGCGTGGTGAGGCCTCGAACACTGCGCCACAGTCTTCGCACTCGAAAGCCAGGTCATCGTGTTCACTGGGCTGTCGCTCCGTGCGCTCGTGACGCGTCAGCGTGTCCAGGGCGGCACCAGCCGTGCTGACCGCCGCTTCTGCGTAATCAAAATCGTTGCGAGAAAGGGGAAACCCGTTCGCCCTGGCGCCGATGGCCAGGCAGCCGATGATTGTGCCGTCCGGCGCCGGAATCCTGAGCAGCGTGCGCACGTCGCCGTGCACCAGCCAGAGCTGATCCCGTTGGGGGAGGAGCCCGAAGAGCGGTCCGTCCGGCTCCACGCTGATCGCTCCGGGCGTCCCGGTGACTACGGCGGTCAATGCGCCCTGCGCGTCGGGCCCGGGAGCGCCGTGTAGCACCGACTGCCACTCGCCGCTGCGGCTTCGCTCGAATGCGTTCGCCGAGCGCACCCCCAGCGTGCGCTGGACGTGCGTCGTCAGCGACGCGGCGACCTCACGTCGGCTTCGCGCTCCACTGATGGCAACCGCGACGTCGCTCAGCGGACGGGCGTAGTCGAGAGGGGTTCCGACGAAGTGCAGCTCCAGTCGACGGAGCATGACGCCGCGCGTCAGCAGAAGCACCGCGCCCACCGCGGTCGTCATCAGGCCGGGCCACCCGACCTCGGCGGCCAGCTGCTCCACCGTCCGGTCCCGCCGGAGGTACGCCTGTACGACAAGCCACGCCATCGGGAGCAGCGTCACCACCAAGAGGGAGAACCGGGCCATGGCGTAGTGCAGGGCACGTCGGACCACGAGGTGAACCGACAACACTCGATGCACGAGGACCGCATACGCTGTGACAAATGGCACGGCCAGGAGAGAGCCGAGGACCATGGCGTCGATCAGCCGGGTCGCGGCCGGTGAGGTGTCCAGTCCCCGCCAGAGGCCTGGAAAAACGGCTCGGGAGAGCCCTGTGGTCACCAGCGGGCCGAACCCGGCCAGCAAGCTGAGACTGAACCACCTCGCGCGGGCGCGTTCGTCCTCGGCTGCCGCTTGTGTGCGCAGGAGAACCGTCAGCACACCTCCCGAGAGAAAGAGGTACACCACGGGCCAGAACCAGCTCTCCGCGTCGCGCCGGCTGAAGGACGATACCCATGCGGGCGCAGCCGACCACTCCGTCATGCCTGGCACCGTCGTGAGACTGGCGCCGAACAGGACGAGTGAAACCGCAAAGGCGACGATGGTGACTACGCTGGCGACGCGGTCGAAGCGGGTGAATCGCACGACGAGGGGAAACTCGCGCGCGAATCTCCAGCTGCTGAGGGGAACGAAGGACTCCAGGTATACACCGGACCACAGGATAGTGGCGGTAGTCATGCCGCTGCGTTCGAGGATCTCGAGGGCCGGCCTCGCCATCGCCGCGGCGAGCAGAAGATAGAGTTGGCCCAGGCGCCGAGCACGCGTATCGCGTGCGCTCCCATGCAACAGGCACAACGCCGCACCACTGAGCGCCAGCATGATGGCCAGCTGCGCGTTCAGAAAGACCGTGCGCGGTGAGGCAATCGCCTGCCCGGCACACGCGAACGCGACGTGGACACCGGCCATGACTTCGAGCGCGAGGTCCAGCAGCCACCCGCCGCTGGTGTCTGCCGACGACCAGTTGGCGACGTGGAGCGGGCGTGGGCCAAGCTCCGCGACCGCCTCCAGTTGTGCAAGCGCCTGACGTTCGTCCGGGCTGCGCCCGAGGAGGCGTGCCGCCGACCAGTCGATCGCTTGACCATCAACGACGGCCGCGGCCAGGCGACTGAGGGCGCTACTCTCTTCAGGATCCACGCGCCATCTCGACGGCCAGGCGCTGAAGCGCCCTGCGGAGGGCGACCCGCGCGGTGTCAGGGCGCGCACGGCCCGTCAGTGCCGCCAACTGCTCGAGTGAGTAGCCCAACTCGACACGTGCCACGACCAGGCGTTGGTCGGACTCACGTAGCCGGCTCACCCCTTCCCGGTAGCGGCGTTCGGTGTCACTGAACATTGCCGATTGCAGGGGCGAGGGCGCGCTGTCGGGGAGTCGGTCGTCGACCGATGACGCGAGGCCTCGCCGGCCAATGCGGCGGAACTCGTCCTTGATCCGGTTGTCGACCGCCCGACGCAGGTATGCCTGGAGAGCCGCGTGTCCCTGAGGCTCGAAGCCATTGATGCGACGGATCGTCTGCAGCAGGGCCTCCTGCACCAGGTCGCCGGTATCGGCCACTGTCCGCGCCCAGCGCGGCAGACGCCCGTGCGCCCACCGCGTCAGCGGCCCGAGGTGCCGCCCGACGATCTCCGCGATGGCGGCCTGGTCCCCACGGCGGGCCCGCAGCAGCAAACGCATGGACGTCCGCTGCTCGCCAGGTAGTACTCCACTTACCGCGGAGCCGCCGCGTGCGTTGTCTGGAAGGCGGTCGCCGGACTCCATCTCTCGAATTCCCTGAGGTCGGCCGCAAAGATACCTCAACTAGTCTTAGTGTGTGTCGGGCGACCCATCAGACGCGTCGGGATGGGCTGCGGCCGTGACTTAGGTGTACGGGTTTCCCACTTTCGGCGTTCTCCCATCCGCTGAACAACCGTCCGATAGCCACAGTGGCGACGGACCGGAGCTTACCCGTTGGCGGAAGTGCAACGCCGAGACCCGTCATGCCTAACCCGATCGAGGCGCTGAGCCTCTCCGAGTTCGAAACGCTACTCGCTGCCTGGACACCCGTGCGCCGCATCACGCAGGTGCACGTGCACTGCACCGACCATCCGCGGCATGCCGAATTCCGCGGCCGCGCCAGCGTCGAGGCGATGCGCGCCTTCCATCAGAGCATCGGGATGGCCGACATCGCGCAGCACCTCACCATCGACCCGCAGGGACTGATCTGGACCGGACGACCGTTCGACGTGATGCCTGCGAGCGCCCGCGGGCACAACGGGACCACCGCCGCCGGGCCGTTCATGATCGAGATGGTCGGGCTGTTCCAGGACGGCGTTGATCCCTTCGATAGCGCGCAGAAGAATGCCGCCTACGCTGTCATCCGCGCGGTGCTGGTCAAGTGCGGGCTCGACGAGAGTGCGGTCCGGTTCCATCGCGAGTTCCCCAACACCGGCAAGACCTGTCCCGGGCTGGATCTGGACCCGACTGCGTTCCGCGGTGACATCCAAGCGTTGCTTGCCAACAACAGGCTCAGCGCCTTCGACGTGCCCGTGCCGCGCGGCATGGAGCGTGGCGCCGTCACGCGCAGCGTCCTAGGCGCCGACGACCTGCGACCCGAGCCGGATTACCTCGAGGTACCGGAGTACGCGGAGGCGGCCGCAGAACAGGCGGTGCTGACGCGGTTGATCGAGCAGGGCCGGCTCGTCGTCGACGATGACACCGGCGCTCGCGGGGTCGACGAGGAGTACCGCGACCTGATCGGCCATGCCGTCAACACCTCGCAGGGCGTGCTGTCGGGCAAGGGGGCGATGCGGAACACGACCGCCGACCTCGACATCCTCATGCGCGATCACCTCATTCCGCAGTTCGAGGCGGGTGGTTTCGACCACCTGTTGTTCTACGCGCACGGTGGCCTGGTCGGCGAGAAGTCGGCGCTCCGCTACGCGCGCGCGGTGCTGCCGTGGTGGAAGTCGCATCGCGTGTACCCGATCTTCTTCATCTGGGAGTCGAGCCTGTTCCAGACCATCTGGCAGCGGCCCCGCGGCCGCCGCGGCTTCGGCGACTTCTGGGACCGTGGCGTGGAAGTCGCCACCCAGACGTTGGCGCGCCCCATCTGGGCCAGGATGAAGGCCAATGCGCGCCGTTGCTCGGCGCCGACGACGGACTTCGGCCGCCCCGGTGGACTCCATGAACTCTTCGTGCGGCTGAAGCCGTGGCTGGAGAAGCACACGGACGTGAAGCTGCACGCCGTCGGTCACAGCACGGGTCCCATCGTGCTGGCGCCCTTCATGCAGCTGCTCACGAAGGACTTCACGTTCGACACGCTCAACTACCTCGCGCCGGCCATCCGGATCGACGACTATGCGCGCGACGTGGCGCCCCTCGTTGATGGCAACACGATCAAGCGCCTGCGCATCTTCACGATGAGCGACAAGGCGGAGCGCGACGACAACGTCGCGCAGATCTACCGCAAGTCGCTGCTCTACTACGTGCGGGATGCCTGCGAGGACCGTGACAACGGGCGGATTCTCGGGCTGCAGAAGGACCTGTTCGACAAG
>DATJTM010000029.1:0-2196 GCA_035503395.1 Luteitalea sp. | reverse complement strand
CCACCTTCCTGGTTGACGTCGACCTGGCCGGCGATGCCGGTCTCGTTGCCAGGCGACAGGATCTGCAGCCCGTACTGCTTGAAGCGCGTGCGGTCGATCTCCAGCAGTTCGACGTCGATGACGACCTCCGCCCGCGCCTTGTCGATGGCCGCGATCAGGCGCGCCGCCGCTTCCATGCGCTCGGGCGTGTCCTTGACCGAGATCGCATTGGTCGCGGTGATCGGCGACAGGCGGCGGGCGTCGACGACGATGCGAAGCAGGTCGAGCGTCTCCTTGACGTCGGCGTTGCTCAGGTAGAACGTGCGAATCACTTCCTCTTCGTATTCGCGACGCTTCGCACTCGTGTCGGGAATGACCGTGACGGTCGACGGCGCCGTGACACGCCAGAACGTATGGGTGGCGCGGCCGATCGCATCGAGCGCGGCCGGCAGGGTGGTGCCACGCAGGTCGATCGACAGCGGCACGCTGCGGAACTGCGGGTCGAAGACGAGACTGACGCCGGCAAAGCGCCCGATCGACGTCAGGACGTCGCGGCTGCCGGCCTCGCGGAAGACGACGCTGTCGGGCAGCGTCACCTCCGGCAGATCGCGACCCTCGGGGACCAGCGTTCGCGCGCGGCTGATCACCGATTCGAGCTGGGTGACGCCATCGCGACGGACGGCCATCCGCGTCCGCAACGCGGCGCGCGTTTCCCGCACGGCGTCCTCGGCGTCGCCGCTGGCCGGATTGAGCTCGAGAGCGAGCTGGAATTCGACGAGCGCCTCCTCGTACTTCGCGGTACCGGCAAGGCGACGGCCACGCGCGAAGTGCTGCGCCGAGGCGCGCAGTCTGGCTCGTGCGAGTGCCATCGCGATCTCGCGATTGTCGGGGTCGGCAGCGCGGGCCTGCGTGTACGCGACAATTGCCTGATCGAAGTCGTCACGCTGCTCGGCGGCCTGTCCGAGCCGGTACGCCTTCGGTGCGCCGCAGGCGGCGGTCAGGATGAGCGCCGCGAGGACGAGCCACCGGCACGGCCATGCCGCGCCGCGCGTCTCACTGCGTGACGACATCGACGCCCTTCGGCATGGTGAACACGAATCGGCTGTCCGGCACGCCGACATTCTCGCGCAGATTCGCGAAGCTGAACGTCGAGGTGCCGCCCTGGCCGTCCACGACGATCAGCTGCCGCATGGCGTACGAGGCGCCATCGACTACGAGCGTGAGCGAGTCGTACTCCGGCTCGGGCCTCACCGGGCGCAGCTTCAACGCCTTGGCGCCGGCGCCGCCGCCGGGTGCCGGGACTTCCTCGACCTTGAAGTCGCGCAGCAGGTCGCCGCGGCCGGCGAGGAAGAGGATGGGGGTCGGCATGCGCCCGTCGGCCGGCACCGCGCTCACGCGCACCTGCTTGTCGGCGGGCACGTGGAAGTACATCCGGGTGCCGTCGGACACGAATAGCTTCTTCTCCGGCGAGGCGTACTCCCACCGCATCTTGCCCGGCTTGCGGATGGCGACGGTGCCGCGCTCGACGGTCTTGCGCTTCAGCGCGCCGCCCACATACGCCTGTTCGAAGTCGGCGGTGAAATCCTTGACCTGCTGATAGTGCGCCTGGACCGCCTTCGCGAGGGCATCGCCAGACTGCGCCCGGGCAGCGCCGCCGGTGAGCAGGAGCGAAGACAACGTGGCGAGCAGGAGTGTGCGTCGATTCATGAGGCGTTCCTTCGTCCTTACGTGCCGCGTGGTGGCGGTGGATGTCTTCAGACGGTCCAGGGCCGTCCGGCCCGCTTGCCGGCCACGAAAGCGCGAACCACGGAGACGTCGCGCGTGTTGAGCACCTGCGCCGCCGTGAGTCCCGCGCGGCGCGCCAGTCCGACGCCGAAGCGCATCTGCCGACCCAGCCGATCGGCCATGTGGCAATCGCTGTCGATCAGGATGGGGGCACCCAGCAGCCCGGCCTGTTCGGCGAGGGGCGCATCCAGATCCAGATGTCCCGGCGCGCCGTCGATCTCGACCGCGGTGCCGGTACGCGCTGCCTCTTCGAACAGACGCTCGAAGGCCAGGGCGTAGCCGGCCTGGCGTCCGGGCGAGCGATTGGCCGGATGCGTGATGACGTTGACGAGCGGATTGGCCATCACACGTTCGTAGCGCTGCAGGAGCCGGGCCGGCGAATGGCCGTGGCTCTCGTGCATCGACGCCAGCACGATGTCGAGGCGCTCGAGC
>DATJTM010000028.1:0-7300 GCA_035503395.1 Luteitalea sp. | reverse complement strand
GTCCTGGCTGGTGAAGTTCATGCCGGCGCCGAGGCCCGTGGCATTGGCCTGCGGGTAGATGTTCAGGATCGCGAGGCCGGGCTGATACAGGCGATTCGCCGGGATCTTTCCGAGGACGCCGCCGTCCTGGAAGCAGCCGCGCGTATCGGCGGCCGTGCAGGGCAGGCCGGTGGTGTAGTCCCGGATCAAGTTGAAGCGGTTGCCGCTGGCGTCCACGCTCTGCGAGAAGTCGCCCGCGCGCTCGAGCGCCGTCGGCACGCGGGTCTCGCGCGCGCTCGAGAGCGGGTCGGTGCGGCGCTGGTACTCCTGGCTGAAAAAGAAGAACAGCTTCTTCTTCTCCGCGTTGAAGCCCGGGAAGAAGACGGGGCCGCCGATGGTGTAGCCGCCGTCGTTGCGGTCAGCCTTGACCTTGGGAATCTCCGGCGTCACGCGCTTGTTGGTCCACGAGTTGGCATTCCAGTCGGACCGACGGCCATACCAGTAGCCGGAGCCGTGGAAGTCGCGAGAGCCGCTCTTGGTGACGACCTGCACCTGGGCGCCGGTGGCGCGACCGTACTCGGCCGCATAGGAATTGGTCAGGACCTTGAACTCGGCGACGGCGTCGATGTTGGTCGTCGCCATGTTGCCGCCGTTGTCGCCGGTGTCGATGTTGGCGACGCCGTCGATGGTCATGTTGTTCGAGTTCGGCCGCATGCCGTTGACGGTGAAGCCGCTGACCGAGCCGACCTCCTGACCGGACGTGCCCTGCGGCAGGGCGCCAGGCACGAGCGTCGCGAAGTTGAACAGCTGACGGCCGTTGTTGGCGATATTGGTGAGGGCGGCGTTTTCCAGCGCGAATGAGCGCTCGCCGTTGGTGGTCTGCAACTCGCTGACGCGACTCGAGACCGTGACTTCCTCCGACATCGAGCCGACTTCCATCTGAAGGGGCGGCAGCGAGAGGCGGTCGTTGGCGTTGACGACCAGGTTGGTCTGCTCGAGGGACTTGAAGCCCTGGAGCTCGGCCCGCAGCGTGTAGCCGTCGGGGCGGACGATGGCGAACACGAACCGACCTTGCTCGTCGGTGGTCGCCGTGAGCGCGTTGCCCTGGGTGCGGCTGGTCAAGGTGACCACGACACCCGGCAGCGCGCCGGCTTGCGCGTCCTGGACGGTGCCGGACACGGTCGCATTGGTGCTCTGCGCCCGTGTGTTCACCGCGATCCCCAGGACCAGGAGACTCGCGAGCGCCGCGCGCGCGAGTCCTTGGAACCTTCGTTCGAAGGACATACAACCCCTCCCTCGCACCCCTGGGGTGCCGAGTTCGACTCAAATTGGGACTAACGGCGACGAGTTAGCCACGGTTGACCCTCCTCAGTCAAGTGGCAACACGAAAATGGACGGGGCAGCGACGAGTGGTAGGACAAGTTGGGCGGTCGGGAGTCGGGAGTCGGCAGTGAAGAGGCTGGCCACCGCCCGTCGGCACTGGTGCTCGTCACCGCGCCGAGGAGCCGGGTAGTGACGGCCGAAGGCCGACCGACGCAGGCCGGCTCTTACCGCTTCGGACCGAACTCGCGGAGCAGGGCCTGGGCCTGCGGATGCGTCGGATTGCGCTGCAGGAGGCGTTCGAGGGCGCTTACGCCTTCGGCGGTGCGGCCGGCCTGCAGGTGGATGCGCGCGAGGGTCAGGTAGGCGAGTTCGTTGTCGGGCGCGCGGGTCAGCAGGGCTTCGAGGATGGTCACCGCATCCGCGGCGCGGCCCTGACCCACGAGAACCAATGCGAGGTTGTTGGCCGCCTCACCGTAGGTCGGACGTCTTGCCAGTGCGTCACGGAAGTAGGTTTCGGCTCGCGCGAGATCACCCGACCGTCCCAGCAGCAGACCGAGGTTGTTGAGGGCCTCGGGGAAGTCCGGCTGCAGGGCCAGCGCCTTCTCGTACAGCGGTCGCGCCTCGGCCTCGCGTCCCGACAGCAGCAGCGCATACCCGAGGTTGTTCAGGGCGTCGGGGTAGTCCGGCGTGGCCTGCAAGGCCTGCTGGAACCGCGCGATCGCGCCAGGCAGATCACCGGCTTGCGCCTGCATCGTGCCGAGGTCGTTGTGGGCTTCGGCGAGCGTGGGCTCGATGGCCAGCGCCCGCTCGAAGGCCGTCCGGGCGCGTTGCGTCTCGCCACCGCGCATGAGCAGGCTGCCGAGCTGATAGAGCACCGCGGGTGACGGCGCGCGGGCCGAGGCGCGTTCGAAGGCCGCGATCGCGTCGGCGTCGAGGCCCTGTTCGAGCAACTCCTTGCCGAACCCGAGCTCGTTCCGCGGTGACGGCGCGACATGGAAGACGCCCGGAAAGGGAAGAGCGCGAGCGAGCCTGGTTTCGGGCGTCGCATCGATAGACGCGACATCGCGAACGATCGTCGCCGCGTCGGGCGCGAGACGATACGCACGCACCACGCGGCCCTGCGGGTCGAGCAGCAGCGTCGTCGGCAGCGGCATCGCCTGCTTATTCATGAACAGATGCCGGTGGACGAGCGCCCAGCGCAGCCCGAACTCCCGCGAGGCAAGGACGACGGGCAGTCCCGGCGGCGCTGCGCTCTTGACCGCCGCCTCGGCCGACGGGCCTTCGTCCAGCGCCACCGCGAGCGCGCCGATGCCGGCCTTGCTCAGAGCACTCACTCCGTTTGCCAGCGTCGTCAGGGCCGCGCGCGCCTGCGGCACGTCGCTGTGCCAGAAGAGCAGCACGGCCGGACGGCCGGCGAGCGACGCCCGCGATTGCACGGTGCCACCCAGGTCGGTCGCGATGAAATCCGGCACAGGGACCGGCTCGACGAACCAGGTCGTCAGCCCCGGCCCGTGCGCCACGTCATCCGAGGCCCGCGCGCCGGCGGATGGCGGCCGACGGTCGATCGGTGTGCCCGTGAGATCGCCCCCCTCGGTGAGCGTATAGCGCGTGTCGGCCTTCACACCGCCGAACTGCTGCCGCTCGCCCGACGGCCACTCCACCGTCAGTGCGCGTACCTGCGTGCTGTCGCCGAGTCCGACGATCACCTCGCGCGAGTGCTGCGAAAGGAAGCCCGAGGCAGTCTGCACGACCCGGACGATCCGCCGGTCGCCGGTGTCCACGGTGACGCGCGCGCCGATCGCGTCGCGGTTGCTGCGGCCGGTCCCCGTCAACCTGATGGCGATGACCGCGCGGGGCGGGTGGTCGTTGCGGAACACACGCAGCTGCGGCGACTGGCGCGCGGCCATCAGCACCAGGTCCGGATCGCCGTCGCGGTCGACGTCGAGCATGCCGAAGGAGCGGCCGTCCTGATCGAGATCGAGCCCGAGTGCGCCCGACACCTCGTCGAAGTGGCCGCGGCCGTCGTTGCGGAACAGCACGTTGCGCTGCCGGCTCGCGATCGATCCATGCACGAGGCGCTGGTTGATGGCGCGCCACGCCTCGTCGTAGGGCGTACCCTTCACCGGCGTCAACGGCGAGCGTGCCACCACCTGCCGCCAGAAGTAGCTCTCGAGGTCGACGTCGCGATCGCCACGCGACAACATGCCGTTGGCGACGTACAGGTCCTGCCAACCGTCGCTGTCGATGTCGATCGCATCCGACGACCACGCCCAGCGGCCCATCGCCACTCCCGCCGCCATCGTCGTGTCTTCGAAGGTGCCGTCGCCCTTGTTGCGCAGCAACGAGTTGCCACGCGTGTGGCGACGGTAGAGGCCGCGCACGTCGGCCGGCGCCTCGGGCAGGAAGGCCGGATCGGCGGTGATGCGCTGGCCCGGCGCCGTCCACATGTTGCCGGTGTAGATGTCGAGGCGACCGTCGTTGTCGTAGTCGAGGAACGCCGCACTCATGCCAGCGCCGTGGTCGAGCACGCCGGCCCGCCCGGCGACGTCCTCGAAGCGCACCGACCCGCCCGCCGCGCCCAGATTGCGATAGAGGTTCTTGGTACCGAAATCGTTGGCGACGAGCAGGTCCGGCCAGCCGTCCTCATCGAAGTCGGCCCAGCTTGCCGCAAAGTGGTAGCGATCGTTGCCCGTCGCCAGGCCGACCGCATCGGTGACGTCCACGAAGCGACCGCCGCCCGCATTGCGGAACAGCACGCCGGGTGGGCCGTTGCGGGCGTCGTGGTACGGCATCGGCGTGCCGGCCTTGTCGTCGCCGGCGCCGAAGAAGTACGAGTACACGCACAGGTAGACGTCGAGCAGGCCATCGCGATCGTAGTCGGCCACCGCGAGGCCAGTGAGCATGCCCTGCAACGGGTGCGTGAACGCGAACGCATCGCCGACCTTCTCGAAGCGGCCCTTGCCGACGTTGCGGAACAGCACCGGCTGCTGGCTCGTCGCCAGCACGAGATCCTGGTCGCCGTCGTTGTCGATGTCGGCAAAGATCGACTGCGCGGTGTCGTCGAGCAGCCCGACGCCGGCCGCATCGGTCACATCCTCGAAGGTGCCGTCGGCGAGGGCGCGATACAGCCGATTGGGCAGGCCCGACGACTGGGCGACGTACAGATCGTCGCGCCCGTCGCCGTCGGCATCGCCGACCGACACGCCGTGATGGCCGTTCGAGTCGCGCGTCAGCACGGCGTCGAGTGTCGCGTTCCAGGCATCGAGCGGCACCGACAGCTGTTGCCGGAACGACGTGATGCCGCCGAGCAGGTCGTCGGACACCTCTGTGAACAGTGGCGTGCTCGCCCGGCTGCGCACATGCCCGAGGTCGCGCCAGGCGACGGCATTCCAGCCCGCCGCGTCCTTCCGCCAGGTGATGCGCCACGTGCCGACGACTTCCTCACGCCCCGTCTTTCCGACCGTGGCGACGATGTCGTAGCGCACGTCGGTGTGGCGCGTGGCGGCGTCGGGGCCTGGGCTGACGGCGGTCACCAGGAACTCGGTGACGAGGAGCGATCGCGCGTCGCCGAGCCATCGACGCAGGTCGGCGGCAAACGCACGGCCATCGATCGTTCCCGGCGTGTCTGGTGTCTCCGGCACGCGGGTGATGGCCAACGGTCCATCGGTTGGCGCGGGGGTGGCACGCGCGACAGGCACGCCCCGGAAGTCCGAGGCGACGATCGGAAGGGCGCTGGTGCCGCCGGTCTTCAGCCATCGACCGAGCGCCGCGAGACGGCTCTCGATCTCCTGCGCATCACGCTCGCGCGGAAACGCATCGTGCCCGGCCTCGAGCTGCGCGAAGAATGGCTCGAGACCCTCCGCCGGTGCGAGCGTCGGCTGATAGGTTCGGCCGCTCGGGACGACGAGCGGATGCTGAGCGGCGAGGTGGGTCGCTGCGGCGACCACCAGGGCGAGCATGATGCCGCTGTACGTGCGCATCCTCATCGGCCCGGCGCGCTCCCAGCGACCCGCATCTTGTCGTCGAGCGTCAGCGCGTGCAGCCGATCGACGGCGAGGCCCGTCCACGTCCACCGTGCGCCGCCTGGCATCCGCACCTCGACGTCGACCGGACCGGCATGCGTCCCGAGGCCGAACTGCGTCCGCAGATCATGCTGCGAGAGGAAGCTGCCGCCGGACCGTACCTCTCGCACCTGGCGACGGCCCGCGGCCGTGACGGTGACCCTGGCGCCGATCGCCAGACGGTTGCCAGTCGGCGACGTGAGCTGCACTGCGACCCAGTGGTGCCCCGTGCGTTGCTGGTTCTCGAGAATGGTCGGCGCCGCGTCCATGTTGCTGATCACCACGTCGAGGTCGCCGTCGTTGTCGAGGTCGCCGACCGCCATGCCGCGCCCGACGCGTGCCAGGTCGAGACCTGGCCCTGCCGTGGCGGACACGTCGCGTAAGCCCCCGCCGACGTTGAGCAGCAGCTGATTCTTCTGCGCGAACGTCTCGCCGAGTGCCGGATAGTCGCCGACGTCCGCGAAGATGTGGCCGTTCACGACGAACAGATCCTGCCTGCCGTCCAGATCCGCATCGAGGAACGCCACGCCCCACCCCATGCGCTCGAAGGTCGGCCCGGCAATGCCGAGCGCGACACTCGCGTCCTCGAACGTGGTGCCATCGAGGTTGCGGTAGATGGTGTTGCGATCATGCGCAAACGCCGTCAGCGCCAGGTCCATTCGGCCGTCGCCATCGACGTCGCCGGCATCGGTGCCCATGCCGGCCTGCGCGCGCGCGTCACCGTTGACGGCCACTCCGGCGAGCAGCCCGATGCTCTCGAAACGTCCGTCGCCGCGATTGCGATACAGGAAGTTCGGGTTGGAATCGTTGGCCACGAACAGGTCGACGTGCCCATCATCGTCGACATCGGTGGTGACGACGCCGAAGCCGTAGGCGCGTGCGGCATCCTTCAACCCAGCTGCGTCGGTGTCGTCGGTGAAGCGGCCGCGCCCATCGTTGCGGAAGAAGAGGTCGGACTCGCCCGGCAGGCCGGCCGGCCCCACCATGACCTTCGGCCCGTTGCGCCACGTGAGTGTCTTCTTCGCCGTGCGCAGGTCGTCCCAGGTCGCCTCGACGTAGCGCGCCACGTAGAGGTCGAGGTCGCCGTCGGCATCGGCATCGAAGAAGGCGCAGCCGGTGCTCCAGCCACCTGCGGCCACGCCGCGCGCGGTGGCTGATTCCTCGAACGTCCCATCGCCCTTGTTGCGATACAGGAAGTTGGGCCCCCAGTTGGTGACGTACAGATCGACGCGGCCGTCACCATCGACGTCGCCCGCGCACACGCCGTTGCCCCACGCCGCGCCGTCGACCCCGGCCCGGGCCGAGATGTCTTCGAACGTCCAGTTGCCGCGATTGCGGTACAGCGCGTTGCGATGCGGGATGCGTTCACGCGTGGGTGACAGCTGCGCCGCCGTCACGAGGTAGATGTCGAGCCAGCCGTCGCCGTCGACATCCACCAGCGCGACGCCGTTGCCGGCCGACTCGAGGATGTGATCCTTTGTCGGGCCGCCTGCCCAGGTTGTCGTCGGCAGGTGCGGACGGGCGACGAAGGTCACCGGCGAGGTCGGCACGTCGCTGGCCGCCGGCATGGCGGGAGCCGGCCCCATCGCCGTTGCGTGGCCCCCATACACGGCCTCCTTCGGCTTCGACTGCGCGTAGCTGCCCTGGAAGGTCAGGCCCAACGCGTCGGACAGGCCGAGGGCGGTGCGTGCGCGATCGAGCAGTCGCGTGAGTGCGCGTCCGTCGACCTGCCGTTCGGCGCGCGCGCTCGCTGCCGACTCGGAGGTGAGCGACGGCTGCGCCGCGATCGCGTCGAGTTCGCGGGAGGCGCGCGTGAGCAGGGCGCGCACGGCCGGTTCGCCGGCGGGGGAGGACTCGCTCGCCGCCGGCAACCGTACCGCGACAGCCGTGAGGGATGTCGCCAGGTCGCGTAACGTCGACGAGCGTTGTGCCGCGGG
>DATJTM010000027.1:0-2001 GCA_035503395.1 Luteitalea sp. | reverse complement strand
TCGTGCGCGAGCACACCCTCGAGCTCCTCGGTGTCGAGGCGTCGCATGATGCCCGTGGTGGCGCAGATCACGGCGCGGTGCGGTGACCGGCCGGTGGCGAACGCGTTGGGCAGGTCCGTGTCGGCGATCGCGACCTTCGGCTTCGGCATGTCGGCCATGGCGCAGAGGCGGTCGACGATGGCGTGCAGCTGCGGCGCTTCCTCGGGCGTGACGACCCGGCCATGCATGGCGTAGAGCGCCAGCCGGTCGGAGAACCAGTACTGCGCAAAGAGCACAACCGCCGCGATAACGATCACGATGCCGGCGTTCAGGCCGTAGGCGATCAGGCCGGCGACGACCGCGACGTACAGGGCGCCGAGCAGGAAAATGGTGAACGACATCCGGACAGTCAGGCTGCGATCTGGTCGGATGCGCGTGGTGGTCATCCTGGAATCAGTCCTTCTTCTGTGAGCAATGCCCGGACTTCGGGCAATGAAGCGTCCGGCGAGGGCAGGATCAGCTCCGACGGCACGATCTGCTCATCCGGCAGCGGCACGCCGATCTCGCGAACCTTTGCAAGCAACGCCGTGAGAGCAGCGTGAAATTCCGTTTCGTCGCCGCCGTCGACCGCCGACATCAATCCGTCGTCGAGAACGTTGAGCTCGTCGAGGGCATCTTCGGCGATGCTGACCTGACCCTCGCCCAGGATCCGCACGATCACGATCCGCCTCCCGGCTCGGTGATCGGCTCCGCGGTCGACGCATCGGCCGGCTCCGCGACCGGCTCCGCGGTCGACGCGTCGGCGGGCGCGCCCGAGCTTTCCGGCAGCGCTTGCTGTGCCTGACCGGCTGGCAAGGCGCCCTTGAGCTTGGCCAGCTCCAACTCGACATCCGAGTTCGCCGCGCCGCGGTTGAGTTCGGCCTGGATGTCATCGACCGGGCTGGCCGTGAGCGCGTTGTTCTCCAACGCCCCGGACGAGATCAGCTCGTCGACAGCGCCGGCACGCGCCTGCATCGCCAAGGTCTTGTCCTCGGCACGCTGGATTGCCATGCCGACGTCGCCCATCTCCTCGGAGATCCCGGAGACGGCCTCGCCGATCTTGGCTTGCGCCTCGGCGGCGGAGTACGTCGCCTTGATCGTCTCTTTGCGGGTCCGAAACGCATCCACCTTGGCTTGCAGACGCTGAGAAGTCTGGGTCAGCTTCTCCTCTTCGGCCTGCAGTTGGGAATGCTGAGTCTGCAGGTCCGCGATCTGGGTGTTGACGGCTCCTCGTCGAGTCAGTGCCTCGCGTGCCAGGTCGTCGCGGCCAAGCGACACGGCCTGCTGCGCCTGGTCTTGCAGCTTGTCGGAGGTCGCTGAAAGCTGCTGGAGCTGGATCTCCAGCCGCTTGCGGCTCGTGGCGACATCAGCCACACCGCGTCGTACCTTCGTCAGCAGCTCCAGCTGCTTTTCATACGAGTAGTCCAGGGTCTCGCGCGGGTCCTCCGCGCGGTCCATCAGTTTGTTGGCCTTCGACTTGACGATCAGGGCCAACCTGCTCCCCATGCCCATTTGCTCGCACGCCCTTCGGATACCCAACGGCCCGCGCCGCTGCACGCGCTCAAGCCTAGGTCCGGTTTCCTGAACTCGGCCTGATAGTCCACCCCCGGCTCCGTATCCTCGTTGCGTGCCACTGCTTCGCCGTACGACGGCACCCGTCGCCGACGACGAGTTCGATGCCGAGGGGACCGGCGTCGACCCGAGTTACACCGCCGGCAAGGGCCGGCCGACGCCGAAACGAAGCGACGCCCGCAAGACCCGTCGGCAGCCGGTCCCGAAGAATCGGCGAGAAGCCGACAAGCGGCGCCGCGAGCGCGATCGCGAGCAGCGGCGGCTGATGCGTAGCGCGTTGCAGACAGGCGACGAACGGCACCTGCCGGCGCGGGATCGGGCACCGGGCCGCCGGCTCGCCCGAGACATCGTCGACAGCCGCTTCATGCTCGGCCAGTTCGCATTGATCATGATCGTGGTGCTGTTCGTGTT
>DATJTM010000026.1:0-2302 GCA_035503395.1 Luteitalea sp. | reverse complement strand
CTTGGCCACGTTGTCCTCCTCGAGACGCTCCTGGCCGAGGACCGACTTGGCGAGGTGGCGGTCTTCGCCGGAAGCGAAGCGGCCAGGGGGCTTCCGAAGATGGGGTTCAAACGGCCATCGTTCGCCTCAAAGTCCGCAGACGAACTCGCGACTGTCATCGACGGCAGCTTTTTCACCGGCCGTAAGCCTGACGTGAATTTGCACTATGGGCAGGCCAAGTTGCTCGGCATCCTCTGGATGGCGTCCTTGGCCCGCCGATACCCCGACCGCAAATTCGTCTCTGTGAGCCCTGGCAACACCACCGGCACGCACGCACCGGATGACCTCGCATTGCCATTGCGTATGGCGGCCAAATACGTCATGCCTCACTTGGGCATCTCACACAAACTGGACGTGGGCGCGAAGCGACTGGTCGACGGTGTCACCGACCCGACCCTGTCAAGCGGCGTGTTCTACGCCAGCGCGGCAGGCAAGATAAAGGGCCCCTTGGTCGACCAGACGGACATCTTCCCCGACCTGGCCAACCCGTCGTTCCAGGACAACGCCAACGAAGCGATCCACCGCTTCATCACCGCAAAGACAGCCGCCTAGGATCGACGCCGACGGCAGGATCAGCCACATCTTCGGCAAGGTCAAGCCGGCCGAGGCCGACCAGCAGGTGCTGGGGCGCTGAGTGGGTAGGCCGGGCGCCCTGTGACGGCATTGTCCCAACCGCTTTCCCCGCCACGGCTTACTCGTCCAGCTGAGGGCCTGAACGCGACGAGAGGTTCGTATCTTGGTAGGGGAATGACTGATCGGCTCATCTTCAAGCGCGACGGGGTGAGGCTCGCGGCTCTCGACTTCGGCGGGCGTGGCTCGACCGTTCTCTTCCTCCACGGGCTCGCCGGCTACGCCGGTGAATGGTCGGAGACCGCCTCGTGGTTGACGAAGACGCATCGGGCTGTAGCGCTCGACGCACGCGGGCATGGTGACAGCGATCGACGTCCCGCCGACGTCTCGCCCGCGGCACAGGTCGGCGACGTCAGCTTCGTCATCGAGCAGCTCGTGGTCGAGCGGCTCGCGGTCGGGCCGGTCGTGCTCGTCGGCCATTCCCTCGGTGGTCTGACGGCGCTCATGGTCGCCGCTCAGCGCCCCGAATTGGTGCGCGCACTGGTGCTCGCCGACGCGTTCCCGGGCGACGGCGGCAAGGGTGACGAGTCGGCCACCTGGATCGCCGAGACGCTGCGCCGCTGGCCGGTGCCGTTCCGAACGCGGGAGGCCGCCGCAACCTATTTTGCGAAGCGCTTTGAAAGCGAGCCCGCCGGCCGCGTCTGGGCCGAAGGTCTCGCCCAAACCGCGGACGGCTGGCGGCCGCGCTTCGACATCGACGTGATGGCCGAGACGATGCGCGGCATGGCTGAACGTTCGACCTGGCCGGACTGGCAGGCCGTCAAATGTCCCGTGCTCGTCGCCAGACCCGGCAAGGGGCTGCTCGACGCCTACACGGCCCGCAAGATGGGCAGGCACGAGCAGCGCATCCAGATCGTCGAGCTTCCCGACGCGCAGCACGACCTCCATCTCGACCGCCCCGACAAGTGGCGGCTGATGCTCGCCGGGTTTCTGCGGTCGGTCGGGTAGCTCGGTCGAGTCTGAGTCTGGCTTTCCTTTTAGGGCTCGCCTGGGGGGCTCGCTTTATTCGCGCGGCTTAGGATGCGCTCGATGACGGTCCTCACCCATCGCCACGGCTCGCGACGCCACACCCACGAGTTCCGGGCGCGCCATCGCCATCTGCTGATGCCGCAGCCTGCCGTTCTGGCCCCTGAGGATCAACAGCACGTCGGTAGCGGTGAGCACGAGCACGAGCACGACGATTACGACCGCGATCACGACCACGAGCACGGCGGACACGGCCACTCGCACGGCCTGGTCCACGACTCGATCAAGCGCTCGCGCGAGGGCGTCCGTGCCGTCTCGATTGCGCTGGCCGTGCTCGGCGCCGGCGCGATCGTGCAAACGGTGATCTTCATCCTCTCCGGCAGCGTCGCGCTGCTCGCCGATCTCATCCACAACTTCGGCGACGCCCTGACGGCGATCCCCCTCGGCGCGGCTTTTCTGCTGCGCTCGGAGCGCAGCGAACACATCGCCGGACGCTTCGTGGTGGCGGCGATCTTCGTGTCCGCGTGTGTCGCCGGCGTCGAGGCGGTCACCCGCATCGTGCATCCGTCGCCGCCGACCCACCTGCCGATCCTGGCCGCTGCCGGAGCGGTCGGCTTCATCGCCAACGCTGCAGCCGCGATGGTCCGCAGCCGCGCCGGCCATCGGC
>DATJTM010000025.1:0-2151 GCA_035503395.1 Luteitalea sp. | reverse complement strand
CCGTTCGACCGCAGTGGCCCCGACCTGGCGCTCGGCGAGTTCGGCCGCCTGTTCGCACCCCGCGGCGTCTTCGATCGTTTCGTGACCGAGCAGCTCGCGGGCCTGGTCGATACCTCGCAGCGCCCGTGGGTCGAGAAGGAGGGCGGCGTCTCGGTCTCGCGATCGATGCTGGCGCGCCTCGAGGAGGCGCAGCGCATTCGCGAGATCTTCTTCGGGAGCGGCGGCGAGCGGCCCGACGTGAAGTTCACCGTGACGATCGCCGGCGTCGACTCGGCCGCAACGCGCTTCGTGCTCAACCTCGATGGCCAGCTGTTCGAGGACCGTCGCGTGCAGCGGGCGCCGGCCAGTTGGCCTGGCGACAACCAGGGCATCGCGGCGGCAACCTTCGAGGACCGCACCGGCATTCCGGTCGGCGTGAAGTTCGAAGGGCCATGGGCGTTGTTCCGGCTGATCGATGCCTCGCAGCCGCAGCGCGAGTCTGACACCCGCGTCCGCCTGACCTTCCGGGCGGCCCGCGGGCACGAAGCCACCGTGATTCTCGACGGCGCCGCCGAACCGCTGATCGGACGCAGCTGGCAGGGGTTCGAATGCCAGTGACCAGCAGCGCCACCGTCGGCTTCTACGGCAAGCTGCCGAGCCACGGCGACTTCCTGCGCCGGCGCACCAGCGACGGCTTCGTGCACGCGTGGGACACCTGGCTGCAAGCCGGCATGACCTCCAGCCGTGCCGCGCTCGGCGACGCGTGGCTCGACGTCTATCTCACCAGCCCGGCGTGGCGCTTCGCCTGCGATACCGGCGCCTGCGGCGGCAGCCCGGTCGCCGGCGTCATGGTGCCGAGCATCGATCGCGTCGGACGCTACTTCCCGCTGACGGTCGTCGCGGAACTGCCGGTCGATCTGGCGATCACCACCGTCGCAACGCGGGGCGTGGCCTTCTTCGATGCGGCCGAGCGCCTGCTCGTCGAGACGCTCGCCGCCGAACCGGTGAACTTCGAGCGCTTCGACGCACGCGTCACCGACCTCTCACGCGAGCTGGCGTGGGTCGACGATGAAGACGAGGTGATGCTGGAGCCGGAAGCGGCGGCGGTGCTGAAGGGCGGCGCTGGCGGCTGGCAGGTCCCCATCGACTCGACGGGGCAGCTGAACGGCGTCTTCGAGCAGTTGCTGGCCCGACATCTGTCCCTCGCGTATCGCCCGCTCGTGCTGTGGTGGACCGAAGGGTCGGCGATCGTCGACCCGAGCTGCCTGATCGGAGCCGGCCTGCCTCCGGCGTCCACCTTCGGCGGGTTCCTGAACGGTGCCTGGACGCAGCACCGCTGGCGGCCGGTGCCGGCCCGCGTGCAGCGACCGGTGCCCATCGAAGAGCAGACGGTCGACCTCGCCAACATCCAGGTGCGATCGGCGGCAGCCACCGACGTCGGCCGGGTCCGAGCGATCAATCAGGACGCGTTCGTCGAGCGGCCCGACGTCGGTGTGTGGGTCGTCGCCGATGGCCTCGGCGGGCACGCGCACGGCGAAGTGGCGAGCCGGGAGGTGTGCGACGCGCTCGCGGAACTGGGCCCGGTCGCCGAATTCGACCAGCTGGTCACGGCCGCGCGTGACCGGATTCTGCAAGTGAATGCGCACCTGTTCCGCGCCTCGGAACGGGCGCCGTTGACCGACCGGTGCGGCAGTACCGTGGTCGCCCTGCTGGTCCGCGGTAGCCAGGGGGCCGTGCTGTGGGCCGGCGACAGTCGCGTCTACCGCTGGCGCAAGGGCGAGTTGACGCGCCTGACCACCGACCACAGCATCGCCGAACCCGACGCCGAGGGACGGCAGGAGACCAATGCCATCACGCGGGCCGTGGGTGTGGCGGGCACGCTGCTCGTCGACGAGCGGCGCGACGTGGTGCGCGCCGGCGACCGGTTCCTGCTGTGTTCCGACGGGCTGACCCGGATCGTGCCCGACGCGTTGCTGCGTGACTGGATGGGGCAGTCGGATCTGCCGGGCATGGTGAAGGGGCTCATCGGCCTGGCGCTCAAGGGCGGCGGACCCGACAACGTCACCGTCGTCGTGGCCGAGGCCTTCGCGTGAGCGCGGTTCGTTCGAGGCGACTTTCCTCGTTGACAATTCTGGCGGCCGACATAGACTCCTGCTCACCTTCCCCCGCGTC
>DATJTM010000024.1:0-3186 GCA_035503395.1 Luteitalea sp. | reverse complement strand
CCACCACCATCGGACCGTCGTCGAGGCTCCGCACCAGCCGACTGGTGAGCGGGAGTCGAGCCGAGCGGTCGAAGACGACGCGCGTCAGCGGTTTGAAGCGGTAGACGTCGCGCGCTGTGAGCAGCGGGTCGTCCCCGACCGCCGTCCCGAGGCCCACGGCGATCGCATCGACCTCAGCCCGACGCCGCTGCGTCCAGCGCATCGCCTCGGGGCCGGAGATCGACGTGCGCTGGCCCGGTGCTGCCGCGACGGCGCCGTCCAGGCTCATGGCCACCTTCAGATGCACCCACGGGCGGCCGCGCTCGACGACGGAGAAGAACGGCGCGTTCTGCTGCCGCGCCTCTCGACGGCCAACACCCACCGTCACGGCAATACCGCGCTCGCGCAAGTACGCAAAGCCCCGCCCCGACACCTGCGGAAACGGATCGCCCGTCGCCGCGACCACGCGACGCACGCCGGCCTCGGCCACGGCGACGCAACAGGGGCCGGTGCGGCCGGTATGGCTGCAGGGTTCGAGCGTGCAGTACAGCGTGGTGCCGTGGGTCCGATTGCCGGCGGACTGCAACGCCACGATCTCGGCGTGAGGGCCACCGGCGGGCTGCGTGTGGCCAACCCCGACGACGACGCCCTCGTCGTCGACGACCACCGCACCGACGCTCGGGTTCGGTGCGGTACTTCCCTGCCCACGCCGCCCATGCCACAGGGCACGCGCCATGAAACGTGCATCGTCGACGCGGAGCTCGCCGTCGACGTCCCGGAGGTCTACCACGCCTCTTCGAACAGCGCGTCGACGTATTCGCGAGGATTGAACGGCACGAGATCGTCGATCTGTTCGCCGGTGCCGACGTACCGGATCGGCAGCTTGAGGTCCTGCGCGATCGCCACCGCCACGCCACCTTTGGCGGTGCCATCGAGCTTGGTGAGGATGATGCCGTTGACGCCGGACACCTTCATGAACTCGCGCGCCTGCTGGACGCCGTTCTGGCCGACGGTGGCGTCGAGCACGAGCAACACTTCGTGCGGCGCACCGTCGACCTCACGTGCCGCGACCCGCTTGATCTTCTCGAGCTCGTTCATCAGGTTGACGCGCGTGTGCAGGCGTCCTGCCGTGTCGACGAGGACAGGGTCGAGGCCGCGCGCCCGTGCCGCCTGAATCGCGTCGAACACGACGGCAGCCGGATCCGAGTTGGGCTGCGCGCGTACGAAGCCGACCTCCGCGCGTCGCGTCCAGATCTCGAGCTGCTCGACGGCCGCCGCGCGGAAGGTGTCGGCCGCACACACGAGAGGCTTCTGGCCCTGCTGCTTGAGGAGATTGGCCAGCTTGCCGATCGACGTCGTCTTGCCGGTGCCGTTGACGCCGACGATCAGCACGACGCGCGGCGCCCCGCCACTGGCCGGGGCCGGCGCGGCGCCCTCGAGAATGGTCAGCAACTCCTGACGCACAATCGGCAGCAGGTCCTCGCCACGGCGCGCCTTGCGGCGAACCGACTCGACGATGCGGTCGGTGGCAGCGACGCCGACGTCACAGGTGATCAACGCCTCTTCGAGGGCATCGATCGATTCGATCCGCCGTACCCGCGCCTGCGTGGCAGCGCCGACCGCCTCGGCCGACGCCCCGCCGGTCGACGGAACGGGCTCGAAGGCGCCCAGCAACTGGTCCTTGGTCTTCTGGAGGCTCGACTTCAGCCGGTCGAAAAAGCTCACTTGGCGAGTTTAGCAATTTCAAAATTCCATGAATTTCAGAATTTCAATGCCGCCGCCAGCCTGAGAAGCGCTCAGGGTGTCGTGAAATTCAGCAATTTCGGAATTTTGCAATTTCCTATAGCCGCTCGTGCTTCTGGGGGCGGAGCATCAGGGCTTCGGTGGCCGCCAGCGGGTGCGTGCGACCGGCCAGGACGTCGGCCATCTGCACCGCGATGGGCAACTCGACGCCGGCCGCCAGTCCCAGTGCCAGCACCGCTTCGGCGGTGTTGACGCCCTCGGCCACCATCCGCGTCGACGCCAGGATCTCGGCGAGTGGACGGCCCTGCCCGAGTTGTTCGCCGAGGTGATGGTTGCGGCTGGCGGCGCCCGTGCACGTGAGCACGAGGTCCCCGAGCCCGCTCAGGCCCGCCAGCGTCTCCTGACGTCCACCCAGCGCGAGGGCGAGTCGCGTCATCTCCGCCAGCCCGCGCGTGACCAGGCCGGCGAGCGCGTTGTGCCCCAGACCGAGTCCCTCGACGACACCCGCCGCGATCGCGATGACGTTCTTGTAGGCGCCCCCCAGTTCGACCCCGACGACATCGTCGGTCGCATACAGGCGGAAGCGCTTGCCTCGAAACGCAGCGAGCACGGAGGCGCTCGCACCCGCATCGGACGTCGCCGCCACGACGGCCGTCGGCAACTCACGCGCGACTTCGTGGGCAAAGCTCGGGCCCGACAGCACGACGACCGGGCAGCCGACCGGCATTTCTTCCGACAGCACGCGCGACATGCGCGTCCAGGTGCCGCGCTCGAGTCCCTTGGTGGCGCTCACGACGACGGTGCCGCCAGCAACGTGTGGCGCCACGAGCCTCGCCATGTCACGAGTCCCGTGCGAGGGCACGGCCCACAGCAGCAATGCCGATCCGGCGATGGCTGTCGCGGCGTCGCCGATCGGCTGGAGCGCCTCAGGGAACCGCACGCCAGGGAGGTACGCGTCGTTCTCCCGCTGCGTGCGCATGCGATCGACCAGCGCCGCATCCCGCGCGTACAGGGCCACGTCGTGCCCGACGCGTGCGAGGTGCACGCCGAGCGCTGTGCCCCACGACCCCGCGCCAATGACGACGACCTTCACAATCGCTGCCCCAGTCGGCGCTCGGTGCCGTGCCACAGACGTCGCACGTTGCCGCGATGCTGCACGCCTACGAGGAGCGCCGACGCGCAAGCCCCGGCAAGCACGGCCGGCGACGCGCCGAACCACGCGCTGAGCGGCGGCAGCGCCGCCATCGCGCCGAGTGAGCCCAGCGATACGTAGCGCGAGAGCGCGATCAGCACGACGAAGACGATCGCGGCGACCGCAGTGGCGGCCGGAGCCAGGATGGCAAACACGCCGGCCGTGGTTGCCATGCCTTTGCCACCGCGAAAACCGAGCCACGGCGGGTACACATGCCCGACAACGGCCGCCAGGCCGGCGGCCACTGCCAACGGACCATGGCGCATCAGCGC
>DATJTM010000023.1:0-2800 GCA_035503395.1 Luteitalea sp. | reverse complement strand
CGGAAGAGCCGACCACGGAAGTGGCGATCAAGCGCTCGTTCGCCTACGACCTCTACGTGGTGCTGGCCGGCTTCGACGTCGAGCAGCAGTCGGCGACCTTCCACGTCGTCGTCAATCCGCTCGTCAACTGGATCTGGGCTGGCTTCGGCATCCTGGCTATTGGCACGCTCATCGCGCTGCTGCCGGAACGGGCGTTCGCGGTGGCCGCTGCACGCGTGCCGGCCGCAACGACGCAGGCGGCCAGCACGTCGACGACGGCGGTGCTCGTGCTGATCGGGTTGCTCGGCGGCGCTGCGGCACCGGTGCACGTGCACGCGCAGGACACAGGGACCATCGTTCAGCGGACACCGCTCGAACGCGAGCTCGAGAACGAGATCAAGTGCACGTGCGGATGCGGGCTGCCGGCCGGGTCGTGCGGCATGTTCAATTGCGGGCACAAGGCCGAGAAGCTGGGGCGCCTGAAGGAGCTGGTGTCCGAAGGCAAGGACCGCGAGACCATCCTCGCGACCTTCGTCAAGGAACACGGCGGCGCCGACATCCTGACCCAGCCACCCGACACCGGCTTCAACCGTTTGATCTGGCTCGTGCCGTCGGCCTTCGGCGTGCTCGGGGCAGCCTTCGCGGGGACGGCCGCCGTGCGCTGGTCACGCAAGCGTTCGGAGAGCGATCAGGACGGCGCTGGATCGGCGCCCGCCGCGGACCCGTACCAGGACAAGCTGGACGAGGAACTGCGTGACCTCGATTGACGCGCGCGGCGCGCGCGCCTGGCATTTCTTCATCGTCCTCGGTCTGCTCGGCGCCACTGCGGCGGTCTGGCGCGAGCCGCGCTACACGCGTCCCGAGCACCTCGTCCTCCTGAGCATCGCCATCGTGGCGTCGGCGTTTGCGGCCCTCGCGCTGCATCGGGCGTTGCTGCCGCTGGTGTCGCCCGAGCGTGTCGCTGGTGATGCGCGTCGATCGGCGCGCCAGATTCAGGCCCTCGAGCGCGAGAAGTCCCTCGTGCTGCGCAGCATCAAGGAACTCGAGTTCGACAAGGCGATGGGGAAGGTCGCCGAACCGGACTTCGACGACATGGCCGGCCGCCTTCGGCAGCGTGCCGTCGGCTTGATGCAGCGCATCGACGCAGGTGAGGCCGGACTGCGCGAGCGCATCGCGCGCGACCTCGAAGGGCTGCGTCCAGGCAAGGCGCACAAGAAGGCCGACGCGCGCCGCTGCGCCGCGTGCGAGACGACCAACGACGCCGATGCTCGCTTCTGCAAGTCGTGCGGAGCGGCGCTATGACGAAGCTGCTGACGGGTGGTGCACGGGTTTCGAAGGCCGACGGCCGAATGACGAAGGCCGTCCTCCTCACGTTGTGTCTGTTCGTGCTGACGTCGCTGGCCCGTGCTCAGATGCCCGATCTACGGCAGATGAGCGGGGTGCCGCTGCCAAGCCCGGACCTGCCGGACGGGTCGGTGTCGGTGCGTGTTGTCCGGCAGTCGCTTGGCAACAATGTGTCCGGCGCGCAGGTGACCCTCGCGGGCGCTGCGTCGCAGAGTGCGGCGACCGACGCCGGCGGGCGCGCGATCTTCAGCGGCGTGACGCCTGGAACGACACTCACGGCCACCGTTGTCGTCGACGGTGAGACAGTCCGGTCACAGCCGTTTCCGATGCCGGCGTCCGGCGGCGTGCGGCTGATCCTCGCGGCGGGCTTGCAGGGCGGTGGGCAAGCGGGTAGCTCTGGCGCTGCGCCCGGTGGCGTTGCCGCACCGACGGTGCCGGCGGCCCCAGCGGTGCCAGCCAGGCCTGGGTCCGTCGTGTTCGGCAACCAGACCCGCACCATCCTCGACTTCAGCAACGAGCAGCTGGAGGTGTTCCACCTGTTCGAGATTGCCAACGTGTCGGATGCGCCCGTCGCAGTGCCTCAGCCACTCACGATCGCGATGCCTGATGATGCCGTGCAGGTGACGCTGCTCGAGGGGTCATCGCCGCAGGCGCGGGTGTTCGAGCGCAGCCTCGTGATCGCGGGCCCGTTCGCACCGGGCAGGACGATTGCGCAGATCGGTTATCGCTTACCGATTTCAGGGCCGCGTCGTGAGTTCACGCTGAAGCTGCCCGTGGCCAGCATGGCGACCAACGTGATCCTTCGCAGGCTGGGGGACACGAAGCTGGTGGAGCCGAGCCTGCCGCAGTCGCGCGAGGCGGAAGCCGAAGGCCGCAAGTACTTCACCGGCACTGGTCCAGGGATGGCGGCAGGCGCGGAACTCCGCATCGCGGTCGACGGGCTGCCGAACCACCCACGCTGGCCTCGATACACGGCGCTCGGCCTCGCCGGTCTGATCGTCGCTGGCGGGTTGTACGCCATCTTCTTCCTGCCGGTGAGTCCTGCCACGCGCATCGCGGCGCTCGAGGCGCAACGGACGGACCTGCTCGGACGGCTGCAGCGCATCGACGGAGCGGGCGCCGGAGCCTCCGAGGATCGCGAAGGCATCCTTCGCGATCTCGAAGGCATCTACGCCCTGCTCGACGCCGAACGCGCGCGCAGTGGCGCGGCAGCCGACGCCGCCAACGCTCGCCGCGCTTCATGACGCCGGAAGGCGCTGCGGCGCTTCCGACTCACACCTCACCCCATCGGCCCGTCGATGGCGACGGCGGTTCGCTGCTCGTCGTCGATCGCGTGGCGCGCCAGTTCGGGCGTCGACGTGTGCTGCGCGACGTCACGTTCGAAGGCCGGGCCGGTGAAGTGATCGGTTTGCTCGGGCCGAACGGATCCGGCAAGACGACGTTGCTAGGCGTGCTCTCCACACTGGCCGAACCCTCC
>DATJTM010000022.1:0-2254 GCA_035503395.1 Luteitalea sp. | reverse complement strand
GGGCGGCTCTCCTCGATGGTCATGCCGTCGGCGAGCGTCTCCGGCCCGGCGACGATCACGCGGTCGCCGGCGGCGATCCCGGATCGGATCTCCACGTCGGTGCCGCTGGTACGGCCCACCTGCACGCCTCTCCGACTGGCGCGCCCGGCGGTGGTGACGAAGACGAACGACGTGCCGGTCGCGTCGCGGCGCACCGCCGTGGCCGGCACCCAGATCGAAGGTGCCGTCGGCGTGGCTGCAGCGGCTGGCGACGATGGCTTGAGGAACGTAACCTTGACGCCCATGTCGGGCAGCAGCCGCGGATCGAGCGCCTCGAATCCGATCCGCACCAGCACCGTGGCCTTCTGGCGATCGGCCGTCGGTACCGTGGTGATCACGTGCGCGGGGATCGACCAATCGGGATACGCGTCGAGCACGGCGCGTACGGGCTGCGCGTCCTGCACACGCGTGATGTAGCTCTCGTTGACGTCGACTTCGATCTCGAGCGACGTCATGTCGACGATGGTGCAGATGCCGGTGCGCGTGAACCCGCCGCCGGCCGAGACCGGCGAGATCATCTCGCCCGGCTGCGCATCCTTGGACACGGCCTTGCCGCTGAAGGGCGCGCGAATGATGGTGTCGTCGAGATCGGTGCGTCGAACAGCGACCTGGCGCTCGGCCACCGCGACATCCTGGCGGGCGGCCTCGAGCCGCGCCCGCAGGGCTTCGGATTGCGCGCCGGCCGTATCGAGCGCGGCCGCCGGCACGACGCCTTCCTTCGCGAGCCGCTGCTGCCGACCGAGCGCGAGGTCCGCCTCGCGGATGCGTACCTCGGTCTCGAGCAACTGCGTGCGCGACGACGCGAGCTGCGCCTCGGCCAGCTGCAGCATCGCGCGCGCCGTGGAGTCATCGAGGCGCGCCAGCACTTGGCCCTGCGCAACGGCCATGCCTTCCTCGACGTGTACCGAGATGACCTTGCCGGTGATGCGCGACGACACCGTCGCGCGTCGACGGGCCGTCACGTATCCGGACGCATTCAGCACCGCATCGTCGACCGTCCCGCCGGCGCCGCCACGTGCGACGGCGGGAGCGGTGGTGACGCGGGCGATGACAGGACGCTGCCAATACCAGACGCCGGCGCCCACTGCCGCCAGGACGACGAAGAGCAGCACAATACGGCCGACGGGCCTGGGTGTGCTGCCGCGGGCATCGCGATCGATCTTCAGGGACGCGAGATTGGTGCTGAGGTCGTTCACGAGGTTCCTCGACGGGTCATCGAACAGGGCCTGTCAGCGGCCGTGCCTGGCGCGATGCACGCCACGGCCCGCGTCGTTCATACGGCACCCGACGCGACACGTTCAGCCGGATCGGCGAACCGACGCCGGCGACCGGCCAACGGGGCTCACGCACATGGACGGTCGGCGACCCGTCGGCTCATCGGTCGGGGTGCGTTCGATGGTGAGGACGCACCGCATGCCACGATCTGACATGGCCCACACCGACCCACCCGGTATGCTGGACGCGTGTTCACGCTGAACTCTCCCGACCCCGAATCCGCGTTCTCGCACGAGGACTTGCGGGCACAGCTCGCGGCGCTGATCGGCGACGAACGCGATGCCATCGCGAACCTCGCCAACGCTGCGGCGCTGGTCTGGCACTCCATCGCCGATGTGAACTGGGTGGGCTTCTACCTGCGACGGTCGCCGGACGAACTGGTGCTCGGCCCATTCCAGGGCAAGCCGGCCTGCGTGCGCATTGCGGTGGGCAAAGGCGTGTGCGGCACCGCCGTCGCGCGCGACGCCTCGGTGCTCGTCGAAGATGTCCACGCGTTCCCCGGGCACATCGCCTGCGACAGCGCCTCGCGGTCGGAACTGGTCGTCCCCCTCCGGCACGCCGGGCGCGTGATTGGCGTGCTCGACCTCGACAGCCCCAGCCTCGCGCGGTTCTCCGAGGCCGATCGCGTCGGCTTCGAAGCGTTCGTCCGCACGCTCGAGTCGGGCACGGACTTCACCTCGCTATGACACGCTGAGTCGAGATGCGTGTTGAAACACGCATTATGATCGAGACGTCGTAGCGATCGGCAGGAGTCGGCCGTCAGGTACCGTGTTCTCAAACGGAACTCCCGCTTTCACAAGGACTTCCGCGGTCCGCATCGCCCCGAGCGGGGAGCGGACGCGCACGATACAGGAGTAATCCGATGTTCACCCGACTGGCTCTTGCCGCCGTCACCCTCGCCGCCGTTGCCGCGCCCGTCAGCGCCCAGACCTGGAAGATC
>DATJTM010000021.1:0-9877 GCA_035503395.1 Luteitalea sp. | reverse complement strand
CGACCGGCACGCTGGGACTCACGGCGGCGCGAGTGCCTGTGACGCTCTCGCTGGGGGCGCGCGATCCGTCAACGTCGATCGCCCCCGTCCTGCTGACGCGCGACGACAAGGCGACGACGAACCGCGTTTCGCAGGACGGAGGCGCGTCGCGGGCGAAGGTCGTGATGGCCACGACGACCCCGACAGGGCTGTCACTGCGGCACGACGGTGAACTCTCCGGGCGCGCCGATGCGCCGCTCCGGATCTGCGCAGCCGCGCCGCTGCCTCGCGCATTCGCCCTGGACCAGGGCCCGATCGACCTCGCGCTCCTGCCCCGCCACGAACCGCTGTTCGGCAGTGGTTGGCATGCCCTCGAAGTGGCGGCAGGCGGCGGCTACTTCCGCTGGATGAACGGGCCGCGCGCCACCCTCACCATTCCGCTGCGGGCCGCGGCCGACGTGCGCATCGTCCTCGACGCGCAGGGCGTCCGGTCCCCCCTCGAGGGCGACCTGGTGCGTCTCTCGATGAACGGACAGGCGCTCGGCGATCGCGCACTCCACCCGACGCGCGGCCTCTACGAGTGGGACGTGACGGCGGCCACTCTTCACGCCGGCGTGAACATCGTCCGTCTCGAGACGACGGCCACGATTCGGCCGGCGGAGACGTCGCCGGGCGCCGATCCCCGGCGCCTTGGCCTGCTCGTGTACGGGTGGCGACTGGTGCCAGGCACCGCCCGCTGACGCGGGGAGGAGCGAGTTCACTCGGCAGTCGGCAGTCGGTAGTCGGCAGTCGGTAGTCGGCAGTCGGTCATCGGCTGGTCGGCAGTCGGCTGGTCGGCGGTGGCCCGTGGGCGTCAGTCGGCGGGAGTCGGCGAGTCGGCAGTGGCTCGTGGCAGGCGGCAGTCAGCGGGTCGGCAATCGAGCGTTCGGACGCGGGATCTTGCCAAGTCGTCCCGGAAGGTCATCTAATTGGGCCCTCCGCGTCTTCGGTGCTCCCGGTCACCGAGTGGTGGATGCGGTTATCCACACGAGGTTTGACATGCACCGAGCCATGACGCTCGCCACGCTGGGCGTGTGCGCCCTTGCCGCGACGTTCCTTGCGCAACCGGTCGAGGCCGCAGGCCCCGACCTCAAGACGTGGTATTTCGCCGAGGGCTCCACGGCCCCCGTGCTGCCGTTCGAGCAGGAGATCCTGCTCGGGAATCCGACGCCCGAGGCCGCGACCGTCAACCTGCGGTTCTTCCCGCAGGATGGGGGCGCCCCGGTGCCCGTGACGCTGGAGGTCAGGCCCTACAGCCGTCTCGGCATCAATGCGCGGCAGTTCATGCCGAACAACTTCGGGTTCTCGCTCGAGGTGACCTCCACCGCGTCGATCGTCGTCGAACGTTCGATGTACTGGGGCGGCGGTCTCTTCAACTTCGGCACCGCGTACAACGGCGGCGCGATCATCGACATGCGGGCCGGTCACAACGCGGTCGGTGTCACCGCCCTCAACACGACGTGGTCGTTCGCCGAGGGGTCGGCCGGCTTCTTCGACACCTACGTCCTGGTGAGCAACCCGGGCGTGCTGGCCGCTAACGTCCAGGTCAAGTACCTCACCAGCCAGGGTGAACAGGTCACCGTCAACGACGTCGTGCCGTCGGGACAGCGGCGCACGTACTTCGCCAACGACGCGTTGAAGGCGCAGTTGGGCCCGCGCGCCCAGTTCGACTTCGCGATCGAGGTGACGTCGGACGTCGGCGTCGTCGCCGAGCGTGCCATGTACTGGAACGGCTTCCAGGGCGGCCACGCGACGGTCGGCGTCACGCCGCAGCCGACCTGGCTCTTCGCCGAGGGCGCGCAGTTCGACAATGCCCTCAGCACCTACGTGCTCCTGTTCAACCCGAACACCGAGCCGATTACGGTGCAAACCAGTTTCTATGGCCCCGATGGGCTGCTCGAGCCGGTGGTACAGCAGATTCCGGCCCGGAGCCGCGCCCAGATCTACGCCGGGGAATACCCGAGGCTGCGCAATCAGTCGTTCTCGATTTCGTCGGAGAGCGTCGACAGCAAGCCGTACGTCGCCGAGCGTGCCGTGTACAAGGCTGGCGGCCCCACGCTGGGTGAAGGCACCGTGACGGCTGGTCTCACCATGTCGGCCCTCAAGTGGGGCTTCGCGGAAGGCGCCGAGGGCGGCTTCGCGCAGTACCAGAACCCGGCCGACGCCGACCGTCGCCTGTTCACGTCGTACTACCTCGTGTTGAACGACACCAGCGCCACGGCCACGGTGCGCGGCGTGTTCTACCTCGAGCCGTGCGAGAACCCGGCGGTCTGCAGCCCGGTGATCCCCACCGGCAGCGGCTTCGAAGTCACCATCCCGGTCAACCCGAAATCGCGCGGCACGTTCGCGCCGCAGTTGTACCCCGCCCTGCACAACCGGAAGTTCGCGGCGTTCTTCGAGTCGGACGTGCCGATCGCCATGGAGCGCGCCGTGTACTGGGGCAACGGCATCAAGGGCGCCCACGCCAGCACCGGCACGGCGTTGCCGGACACGCTGCCGACACTGGTCGCGCCGACCGCACCACCGCCGCCGACGATCGCGTCCATCTCGCCGAACCGCGGCGCCCCGTCGGGTGGCACGGTGACGACCATCACCGGCACCGGCATCGGCCTCAAACAGGACCTGGCGGTCAGCTTCGGTGTCACCCCGGTGCCGGCGGCCAACATCATCGTCAACAACGCCAACTCGATCACCGTCGTCACGCCGGCGAGCGGCCGTGGCGTCTCGAACGTCGTGGTGACCTCGCGCGGTACGACGCTCGAACTGCCCGCGGCCTTCGAATTCCTTGACAAGAACGCCGCGGCGGGCGCGCCGTGGGGCCGCTACAACGGCCAGTTCTCGACGTTCTGCAAGGGCGACGGGTCGGGCTGCTCGGAACTGCCGAACGGCGTCAACGGCTTCTCGCTCGCTGCCACCGTTGCGGCCGGCAGCCGTGGTGACCTGCTGAATTCGTGCAAGGAGTTCGGCGGCAACAACCGCTGGCTCTACGATGCGGTCGCCCGCCTGCGCCTGCTGACCGGCAGCAACCGCTGGGGCCTGAACTGGAAGCGTGGCAACGTCGGCGACCAGTCGCAGGACATCATCACGTACTTCTGGGGCGAGGAAGGCGAGAGCATGCGCAACAACGCCAAGGTGTACCTGATGGACACCATCGGCGGTCACTGCGGCAACAACCCGAGCCCGAACTGGGAAGGCGTGACCTTCAAGACGTTCGGCACCCGCTTCACCGGCAGCAACGCCGGCTGGACCACGGACGGGATGTGCGCCGAGGCGCGCTATCGCGACGCGAAGTACCCGAACGGGGAGTGGCTGTTCCCCGAGTGCCGCCCGTAAGCGGCGAACGTCCGTTCGTCAGGTCGGCAGCGGCGCCTCAGGGCGCCGTTGCCGTTGTCGCCCGCCGCTATTTACACGGCCGAGATTGCAGCAATCGCAGTCAGCCACCTATAGTGCTTATGCCCCGCGTCTTGGTGTCGTCCCCCGGCCACCGTGGTCGACGCGGTCTTTCCTAGCACGAGGTAGTTGATGTTTCGAGCCGTTCGACTCGCGACCGTCGGCGTGTGCGCCGCGGTGAGCTTTCTGTGTGCGGACCAGGCGTTCGCTCAGAGCGACCTGAAGACGTGGTACTTCGCCGAAGGGTCCACCGCCCCGGTGTTGCCGTTCGAGCAGGAAATCCTGATCGGCAATCCGACGGCCGAGACGGCCGTGGTCAAGCTTCGCTTCTTCCCTCAGGACGGCGGCGCGCCGATCGAGGGGGGCCTCGAAGTGAAGCCCTACAGCCGGCAAGGCGTGAACGCGCGCCAGTTCATGCCGAACAACTTCGGGTTCTCGCTAGAGGTCACGTCGACGGCATCGGTCGTGGTCGAGCGCTCCATGTACTGGGGCGGCGGCCTGTTCAACTACGGCGCCCCGTACAACACCGGCGCGCCGATCGACATGCGCGCGGGCCACAACGCCGTGGGCGTCAATGCCCTGCAGACGTCGTGGTCGTTCGCCGAGGGTTCGGCCGGCTTCTTCGACACGTATGTGCTGGTCAGCAACCCGGGCGCAACGCCAGCCACCGTGCAGGTCGCCTACCTCACCAGCACGGGTGAACACGCGGTCGTCAGCGAGGTCATCCCGGCGGGACAGCGTCGTACCTACTTCGCCAACGACGCCCTCCGCGCCCAGCTCGGAGCGCGTGCACAGTACGACTTCGCGATCGAGGTGACGTCCGACGTCGGCGTCGTCGCCGAGCGTGCGATGTACTGGAACGGCTTCCAGGGTGGCCACGCCACGGTGGGGGTCACGCCGCAGCCGGCGTGGCTGTTCGCCGAAGGCGCACAGTTCGACAACGCGCTCAGCACCTACGTGCTGCTCTTCAATCCGAACGCGACCGCGATCACCGTCGACACCAACTTCTACGGCGACAGCGGCGTGCTCCAGACCGTCAGCCAGACGATTGCTCCCCGCAGCCGGGCGCAGATCTTCGCCGGCGAATACGACACCCTCAGGGGCAAGTCGTTCTCCATCACCTCTGCCAGCACCGGCGCGCTGTTCGTCGCCGAGCGAGCTGTGTACAAGGTGAACGGGCCGACGCTTGGCGAAGGCACCGTGACCGCGGGCATCCCGAAGGCTGCCTACAAGTGGGGTTTCGCCGACGGCCAGGAAGGTGGCTTCGTCCAGTACCAGAACCCGGCTGATCCGGACCGCCGCTTGTTCACGTCGTACTACCTGGTGCTCAACAACACGGATACACCGGCGACGGTGCGTGGCGTGTTCTACATCGAGCAGGGCGACGTGGCCGGTGGCGCCGTCGGCGTCGAGCACACCCTCGTCGTCAATCCACGCTCGCGCGGCACGTTCGCGCCGCAACTGCTGCCGGGCCTCGGCAACCAGAAGTTCGCCGCCTTCTTCGAGTCGACCGTCCCGGTCGCGATGGAGCGCGCGGTGTACTGGGGCAACGGCATCAAGGGCGCGCACGCCAGCACGGGCACGCCGCTGCCGGACGCCCTTCCGGCCTTGCTGGCTCCGACCGCCCCCGCAGCCCCGACCCTCGCGGGCATCAGCCCCTCGAAGGGGTCGCCGAGTGGTGGCACGGTCGTGACGCTGACGGGCACGGGCATCGGCCTGGGCAACAACACCACCGTGGCCTTCGGCTCGACGGCGGTCCCGGCGGCGAACATCACGGTGAACAACGCCAACTCGATCTCGGTCGTCGCACCGGCCAGCGGCCGTGGCGTCGCGGGCATCATCGTCAACACCCGCGGCGTGGAGCTGTTCAACCCGGCGGTGACCTTCGAGTACGTCGATCCCTTCGTCGCGATGGGTGCGCCCGTCGCCATCGGTGACAACTACGGCCTGGTCGCCTCGGTCGGCAATGCCCGCCGATTCGACCTCATCTTCTCGTGCACCGAGCACGGCGCGCCGAACTCCAACAACTTCATGTTCGAAGTGGTGGCCGAGCTGCGCCGCCGCTACCAGACGAACCGCTGGGGCCTGAACTGGAAGCGCGGCAACGTGGGCGACCTCTCGCAGGACATCGTGAACTACTACAACGGTCCCGAAGGCAGCCAGATGCGCAACAGCACGCAGGTGCGCATCTACGACATCATCGGTGGCCACTGCGGCAACAACCCCGGACCGTTCTGGGTCGACCAGACCGGCGCCACGCGCGCGGCTGGCACGGTGGGTCGCTGGACCACCGACCCGATGTGCCGTCAGGCGCGCTACCGCGACGCCAAGTTCAACAACGGCGACTGGATGTTCCCCGAGTGCCGATAACGACGTAGGCCTTGGGGCTTGGGCCTTGCAACGCCACGCGAGCGCGGCGTCTCCGGAACACCGGGGGCGCCGCGTTTTCGTTTCTCCGGCGCTGTCCCTGGTCCGACACGTTCCCGACAAGACTTGGGTAGGGACGGACCGCCGGCCCGTCCGATGCTGGGCGGACCGCTCGGCGAGCGGTCCCCACCGAACGACTCTGCTACCGCACGACCCGTCGCGCTTCGGCCTCCGCGGAGCGACCATCGTCGAGCCTCGTTCCATGCTCCCGGTTCCTGGTTCCCGGTCCCCGGCTCCCGATCGCGTCTGTGCGTCGTCGTTCGTCCTTCGTCGTGGGTTGGTTTACTCTGCCTCCGTGATCGTCCGACCCGACGGCGACAGCCTGCTCCTGATCCGGCAGCCGGACCACGCGGCCATGGCCGCCGAGGTCCTGTCCGCCTGGCAGGCCGACGGGCTCCCGGAGCGACCGACGCGCGACGTCGTGTTGCACGCCACGCGCGAACACGACTGCGGCTGGATTGCCGAGGACGATGCGCCGATCGTCAATCCGGAGACGGGCCATCCCTGGGACTTCATCAGGCTGCCCGTCGAGCGCCGTCAGGGCGTCTGGACGAGGGCGATGACGCTGCTCGGCGGCACACCGCACGTCGCGGCGCTCGTCGCGCATCATGCGTTGACGGCGTACGCGCGGTACGAGGGCGACCCCGCGTGGACGTCGTTCTTCGCGACGATGACCGCCGAGCGTGACCGTCGCTTCTCGCAGCTGGCGAGTCAGCCGGGCGGCGTGCCGTTCGATGGCTTTCTGCGCGACTACGCCTCGCTGCGCACGGCCGA
Source organism: Luteitalea sp. (assembly GCA_035503395.1). GTDB lineage: Bacteria > Acidobacteriota > Vicinamibacteria > Vicinamibacterales > Vicinamibacteraceae > Luteitalea. The sequence goes on along the minus strand of DATJTM010000021.1, from coordinate 3,268 downwards.
CCTCATCTCGCTGGCGCTCTGCCACGGGTGGCAGGACACCTTCGAGCTGGATCAGTACCGCGGCGTGATGGCCGGCGCCACGCTGACCCTGTCGCCCGACCCGTTCGCCGGCGCCACGGTCACCTGGCGCGTGCCGGCGCGGCGCGTGTCGGCATCGGCCCACCCCTCCGATGCGGCGCTGCGCGAGGCACTCGCGGCAGCTCCAGTGGAGTGGCTCGAGGGCACCGTCCGCGGCCGGCCAGAGGCGGGGGCGTCATGAAGCGCATCCTGGTGGTCGAAGACGATGCCGACATCGCGGAACTGCTGCGGCATTACCTGGAGCGGTCCGGCTACGGCGTCGACGTGCTCGGCACCGGCACCGATGCCGTGAGCCGCGTCCGCGAGACGCAGCCCGATCTGGTCATCCTCGACCGCATGCTGCCAGGCCTCGATGGGCTCGAGATCTGCCGCTTGCTGCGCGTGCAGCCGTCGACGGCCGACGTGCCGGTGATGATGCTCACCGCCCGCGCCGAAGAGAGCGACCGCATCGTCGGCCTCGAACTCGGGGCCGACGACTACATCACCAAGCCGTTTTCCGCCAAGGAAGTGGTCGCGCGCGTGCAGGCGCTGCTGCGTCGGTCGGCGCGCAACTCGCCCGCCGCGGCTGCGTCCACCTCGCCCCCGACCGGCAAGGTGCTGGAATACGGCGAGATCCGGATGGACCTCGATCAACACGTGGTGACGGCGCACGGCAAGGACATCCGGCTCACCGCCAAGGAGTTCCTGCTGCTGCAGTACTTCCTCGAGCATCGCGGTCGCGTCCTGTCGCGCGACCTGATGCTCACCGACGTGTGGGGCTACCAGTACACGGGCGGATCGCGGACGGTGGACGTCCATGTCCGCCGCCTGCGCGAGAAGATGCCCGTCCTCGCCGACGCGATCGAAACCGTCAAGCAGTTCGGCTACAAGCTGCGATAGCGGTCGTTCGACGCGCCGATCGCGGACGCCTCGGACGCACAGATCACTGACCGTCGACCTGAAGGTCGACGGCTACGTCTCGCGGCGAGCGTGGGTCAGAACAGGTGTAGGCGTCGGACTTTGTCCGACGCTCAGGGACCGCCGGACACAGTCCGGCGGCTACGCGTGCACCTGCCGCTGTTCGCCGTTCCTCGTTCGTCGTTCGTCTTGCCCGTCACGCCGCCGTCGCACGGCCCGCCTACGCTCGTGACGTTCGTGGCCCTGCTTCCCGATTCCGTCACGCCCCCGATACACTCGAGTCACACGCGCGCCACCGCACCGGACTCGCGCGTGCCTCGAGGCACCTTGCGCATCCCGACCTTCGTCCTGCTCACGGCCCTGCAGACGGCACTGTTCACGCCGCTGTTCACGTTTGCCGTGGCGTGGGTCACGCAACAGCCGCTCGAGACGTCGTTCGGCTTCCTGTTGCGCATCGGCGCCATCGGCGTCGTCACCGCCGCCCTCTCCGCGATGATCACCGGCTGGATGGCGTCCACCGTCGTCGACGACCGGATCAGCCATGTGGTGACGGCCATTCGGGCGCTCGGCAATGGCGAGCCGCGAGTGATGCTGCCGGAGACACGCGGCGACGCGGTCGGCCGCGTGGCCCGCGCCGTCAACACGGCCGGCACGCGGCTCGAGGGCCGGCTCGGCGACCTGGCGCGCGACCGCGCCCGACTCGAAGCCGTCCTGTCGGACATGGTCGAAGGCGTGATCGTGGTCAACGAGCAGGGGCAGGTGCAGATCGCCAACGAGGCGGCCCGACGGCTGCTCCGGCTCGATGCGTCGCCGATCGGCCGTCGCTACGTCGAGCTGATTCGCCATCCCGACATCGCGCAGCAGATCACGCAGGCCCTGCAGGGAGAACGCCCGGGCGGGCTGGAACTGGCCTTTGGCCGCGACGCCGGTCAGACGTTCATCGCCCGCTGCTCGCCCGCCATCACGCCAGGCAGCCGCGGCGCCGTGCTCGTGCTGCACGACATCACCGATCTGCGGCGCGCCGATCGCATCCGTCGTGACTTCGTCGCCAACGTGTCGCACGAGTTGCGCACACCGCTCACGGCCATCCGCGGCTATGTCGAGGCCCTGCTCGACGGCCCGGCCCACGACGCCGAGACGACCCGCTTCCTCGAGATCATCGCGCGACACTCCACGCGCATGGAGCGACTCGTCAAGGATCTGTTACGCCTCGCCCGTCTCGATGCCGGCCAGGAGCCGCTGGAACTGGCCGATGTCTCGGTCGAGGGACTCTTTGCCGGTGTCACCGGCGACCTGCAGACACTCACCGACGCGCGTCACCAGCAGGTGACCCATCGCGTCACCCCACCAGCGCTCACGATGCGTTGCGACCCCGCCAAACTGCACGACGTGCTGCGCAACCTGGTCGAGAACGCATCGGCCTACACGCCCGAAGGCAGCAGCATCGAGCTCGGCGCGACGTCGGACGATGGGCGGATCCGGCTGACGGTGGCCGACAGCGGCAACGGCATTCCGGAGACCGACCTGCCACGGATCTTCGAACGCTTCTATCGCGTCGACAAGGCGCGGGCCCGCGAGTCCGGCGGCACCGGCCTGGGCCTGTCGATCGTCCGCCACCTCGTCGAGTTGCACGGTGGTCGCGTGAGCGCGCAGAACCGGCCGGAAGGCGGCGCGATCTTCACGATCGCGTTCCCACGCGCGTAGATCCTCAATCACGTAGGCGTCGAGCGTCGCGGAACCGTATTTCGTAGCGGCCCGACTTGTCGGGCCGGTCCTCGGCGTCAGCGGCGCGCTAGAGATTCGTACGGCGCGTCACCAGGTCAGCGAGCAGGCCCATCAACGCGATCTGCAGCGCCGCGAGGATCAGGATGGCGCTTGCGGTGCCGAACGCGCCCGTGCGGCTGAAGTCCATCGCCGCCTTCACGATACCCAGGACGAGCAGCGCGGCGGCCGTCGGCAGGAACACGTTCAGCGGCCGGAAGGTGACGACCATCCGCACGATCAGCAGGAAGAAGTTCAGCGTGTCGCGGATCGGCCGAATGGACGACGAGCCGGTGCGGCGGTAGTAGTCGATCGGCAGGTATTCGACGCGGTAGCCGTTGACGTGGCTCGCCAGCGTGATCGTCGACGTGAACGAGAAGCCGTCCGGATAGAGTCCGAAGAACCGCATCGCCAGGTCGCGACGGAAGACGCGCATCCCCGAGTTGAGGTCGGGGATGCGATGCCCGCTCAGGAGGTTGGCCACGCGCGTCAGCAACCACTTCACCGGCCGCCGCAATGCCGGCACGTGCAC